>JBAXRC010000010.1:0-14851 GCA_037131415.1 bacterium
CCCCCCATCCCCTGCAACCGGATCCGGTTCGTAGGCAACACCTCTTCTTTTGGAGCCAAACGGGCCCTGCTCTCCTCGCAGGAAAAGAACTATGCGATCAGCCTCATCGGAAAAGTCCGCCACATTGACCTGTCGCTCGCGCCGGAATTCCAGACGGAGTTCAGCAATGCCATGCTGATGCCGGAAACGGATCCGGGCAATTGCGAGGAGTAACTCGACAAGATCGCCACTAGCCGGTGCGTTTCACGTCTACGAAAAGCATCTCCGCCTTGGACACTGTTTTCGGCCGGCGGCGAAAACTACCGGCGTTCAGCGTGCGGTGTAGATCAGGTACAACCCGCCCAGCAACACCAGCGTCCCGCAGACCTTCTTGAGAATCACCGCGCCCCTGGACTTTTCATTCCAATTCAAATAGTGCTGCACGACTTCCGTGGAAGTTCCGGCCAGCACAATCACCGCACAGTGCCCCACCCCGTAAAGCAACAGCAACAGAACTCCATAGGAAAGGTTAGTCGCCGCCAGTTTGAAGGTCACTCCCAACATCGGTGCCATGTAGGCGAATGTGCAGGGACCGAGGGCAACCCCGAATACCAGGCCCAGGAGAAAGGCCGCCAGCATCCCCTTGCGCTGCATGCCCGGCTGTGCGGCACGAGGCAGGCGAATACGGATCACATCAAGCAGGTAGAGGCCTACAATAAAGAAAATGACGGCCACCGCATAATTGCCCCAGCGTCCGACATCACCCATCATGCGTCCGGCCGCCGCCGTAATTCCTCCGATCACTCCGATGGTAATCAGGATACCCACGGCAAACAGGAGCGAAATCCCGAACGCCCGACGTGTTGAAATCCGACCCTGCTGGTCAATAAACCCCACAATCAGGGGAATACTGGCCAAATGGCAGGGACTCAGCAAAATACTCAGGATCCCCCAGGCAAAGGCAGCGCCCAACGCAATTCCCGCTGATCCTTCCACGGCCCGGGACAACGCTGTGAACAGGCTCTCCATCATTCCGGCTTCTGACTCCCGACTTCCGACTTCTGCACCAACTCCACCCCGAACTCCTTCCACTTTGCCAGGATATCCTCCTTTGAATAAAAGCCCTCATGCCGGAACAGCTCCTTGCCGTTCGCGCCATAAAAAATCTGCGTCGGGATCATGTTGACGCCAAATTTCACCCCCGCCTCCTTGTCTTCCAATACATCGATGAACTGAACCTCCAGTTTCCCTGCATAGGCATTCTTCAGGTCCTCAAGGATCGGCGCCATCATCTTGCAGGGGATGCATTCCCCGGCTCCCAGATCCACCAGGCGGGGTAGCGCGCCAACCACCACCGCCTGCGGCGGCAAGGCGCAAGTCTCCGTCCCGCATGAGGACGCCCGCTTCCCGGACTCCTTGACCATCAGGACGGCGGCGACCGCCAGGGCGAGGACGATCCAAATCCACTTGTTTGCCCCGCCGCAGGTTCCGGTGCCACACCCACAGGCAGCCGCCTCATCCTTTTTCTCTTCAGTCGTCATAGTCACTCCTGTCCAATCAGATATTCCCACCCCATCACATTAACGCATTGAACAAATATCCAACCGCCATGATTCCTGCCGCCACCACGCCGAAAAACACGGCCACCAGCCTGGGCTTAAGCACCCTTCTCAGGATGATGGCCTCCGGCAGGGACAGCGCAATCACCGCCATCATGAACGCCAGCACCGTGCCAAGCGCGGCACCTTTTCCAAGCAACGCCTGCACAACCGGAATGATGCCCGCCGCATTGGAATACATCGGCACTCCAATGAGTACCGCCAGCGGCACCGACCACCACGCCCCCTTGCCCATGATGGAGGCCATGAAGTTCTCCGGAACATATCCGTGGATTCCCGCCCCGATGCCGATACCCATCAGCACATAGAGCCAAACTTTCCCGACGATTTCGCGAACCGCCTCACGGCCCAGCCGGAAACGCGCCGGCCAGTCCAGCCGCTCATCCTCAACACCCGCCGTTAATCCGGCTTCATATACCCACGCCTCAACATACCGCTCCATCTTCAGGCGACCAATGATCCAGCCGGCTACCATGGCAATGGACAACCCTGTACCCAGATAGAGGGCGGCAACCTTCCACCCGAACATGCCGAAGAGCAGCACCAGCGCGATTTCGTTCACCATAGGAGCCGAGATCAGGAATGAAAGAGTGACTCCCAGCGGCACGCCGGCCGTGACAAACCCGATAAAAAGCGGCACGGCCGAACAGGAGCAAAATGGCGTCACGATTCCCAGCAACGCCGCCAGGACATTTCCCATCGACTCGCGTTTGCCTGCCAGAATGCGACGCGTCCGTTCCGGAGTAAAAAAAGACCGGATAACGCCCACCACAAATACCACGAGGGCAAGCAACATGAGAACCTTTGGCGTCTCATACAGAAAAAACTGGATCGCGGCGGCCAAATGTCCACCGCGCGTCAAGCCCGCTACCCCATACGTCAGCCGGACCGACAACGGCTCTAAATTCCAGTACACCACACCCCAGAGAAGGAGGAGACCGATGCCCTTGATCCCTGTCTTCACACCACGCCTCCCCGTCCCCGTTTTCTGGCAAGGCGGACCTGTTCCCTGGCATTCGTCGCCAGCACCGATTCAGCACAGGTAAAAAATGCCGACACACAGGGGCAACGAAGGCTGTAGAACACCTGCACACCCCGTTTCTCATCCGCCACAACCCCCGCGTTCTTCAGCACCGAAAGATGCTTCGAGACCGTGGAAAGATCCGAGCCGACCAGATCACGGATGTCGCAGACGCACAGAGGCTGGTTCGCCAATTCATCAACGATCAGGAGCCGCGCCGGGTGAGCCAACGCCTTGATGACCCGCGCCCGCGCCCCATAAATCGCCTTTTGTTCCTCATTCATGCTTGGCAATATTGCCAAATATGCAACCATAAGTCAAAAGGGAAACTTTTCCACAATAAACTGGTGCGCTTATCCGTTATGAGTGTAATACTTTCTTCTTTCCTATGAGAACAATGAGATCATCAGTATTTTCGGCCCGTGCGATTCTGGCTGCCAGCTTGTGCTTCGGCGCCGGGTGCGCCACCATCCGGGAAGCCCGGAGCATCCAGAAGGGCGACCACACACCCCCGGGAGAACGGCTACTCCTGGCAAGTGAAGTCGGCCTATCCTCAAACACCGTCCTGAAACTCGACCGGGCGCTGGAAATCGCACTCGCCTACCACCCCACCGTTGTCCAGGCCGAACAGGCCCTGATTGCCGCTACCGCCCAGGTGTATCAAGCCAGAGCCGCCTATTGGCCGCAACTCAGCGCCAGTGCCGGTGAGAGCCGTTCGACGGCAAATTCGCAGGGGCAGCCCGGTAGCACTCACGCCGATAATTCCTTCAGTGGTTCCCTGGAACTAAATGTGCTCGTCTATGACTTCGGAAAAACCCCGGCGGTTGTCCGCCAGGCCTACGCCCGCCAGATTTCCGCGTCGGAAAGCCTCCGTTCCACCCGCAGTGATGTCGCCTTCGCCGTGCGCACAGCCTTCTTCAACTTGGGCAAGGCATCGGAACTGGCCCAAGTTGCCCGGGATGCGGTCCGCCAATACACCGTCCGACTCGACCAGGTAAAGGCATTTCAGGAAGTCGGTCGCCGTACCCGGTATGACCTGACGAAGGCGGATGTCGACCTGGGTAATGCCAAGCTGGATTTAATCAAAGTCCTGAACAGCCTTTCCGATGCCCGTGCCGCCCAGAACCGGACCTTGGGACTGGCGGAGGAACCGGGCTACACCCAGCAACCCGGAACTCAAGCCCTCATCACGCCCGCCACGGTCCCCGAACTCATGACCCAGGCCCGCCGGAACCACCCCGGCCTGCGGGCCCTGCAAGCCAATGAATGCGCCGCCAACGCCGCCGTGGACGAGGCCATTGCCTCCCTTTACCCGGAACTGGGACTCCAGGCAAAATACGGGCTCAGCGGCGGCCAGCTCCCTCTGATCTGGAACTTGTCCGCTGCCCTGCAGTCGTCGCTCCAGCTTTTTACTGGCCGCCAGCAGACTTGGCGCATTCGTGAAATGATCGCCAACCTCAGGAGTGTCCGGGCGCGGATCACGGACCGGGAACAGCAGATTTTCCAGGATCTTCAAAACGCCCTCACCCAGCTTGATAGCGCACAACAGCGCCTGCCACTCACCGATCTACTCGTGCGCCAGGCGGCGGAAACTCTGGATCTGGTCAGTGAGCGGTATCGCCTTGGGGCCGCCTCCGCCGTGGAGGTTACGGATGCCCAGGTGGCGCTGACCAGCGCCCGGGCGGAGCAGGTTAAGGCGAAATTCGACTATCAGGCGGCAATCGCACAGTTGAAACACGCCGCAGGAGAGGAATAACCATGAAACGATGGATCATCAGTCTGGTCCTGCTGGCAGCAGGCATTGCGGGATTTTTCAGTTACCGGGCCTGGTCTTCCGGGAAAAACGGGGCACCCAATTACCGGACCGTCCCGCTTGAGCGGGGCGATGTGATCCAGACCGTGCGGGCCACAGGCATCATCCAGCCCATCAAGCTGGTCCAGGTGGGCACCCAGGTCAACGGCCCCATCCTGAAACTCTATGTCGACTTCAACAGCCGGGTCAAGGCAGGCGATCTCGTGGCCCAAATCGATCCCACGACCTATCAGGCACGCCTCGCCCAGGACCAGGCCAACCTCATCCAGAGTCAGGCGAATGTCGAACAGACCCAGGCAAAACTGACTCAGGCGGAAAAGGAACTGGAGCGCACCAAAACGCTGGCCGCGCGGGAAATGTTATCCCAATCCGATCTGGACTCAGCCCTGGCAACGCGCGACACCCTTACCGCCCAACTCAAGGTGGTTCAGGCCGCCGTGGCCCAGGCAAAGGCGGCGTTGCAGCTCTCGCAGGCCAATCTCGGCTACACCACCATCAGTTCACCCGTGGACGGCGTCGTCATCAACCGCAACGTCAGCGAAGGCCAGACGGTGGTTGCCAGTTTTAACGCCCAGGTGCTTTTCTCAATCGCCACCGATCTCCAGAAAATCCAGGTGGAAGCCAGCATCCCCGAGGCTGATATCGGCAATGTGGCGGCGGGACAGCAGGTAACCTTCACGGTGGACGCCTACAATGAACAAATCTTCACCGGAACGGTAACCCAGGTCCGCATGGCCGCCAGCACCGTCCAGAATGTCGTCACCTATCCCGTCATTATCGAGGCGGTCAATCCGGACCTCAAACTGTTTCCGGGCATGACGGCCGACATCATCTGCGAGGTGGCCCACCATGCAAATGTCTTCAAGGTGCCGAATGCGGCCTTGCGATTCAAGCCCGAGGAAAGCCTTGCCGCCGAGACTCCGACTCCAGCCAAGGGAAAAGGCAAATCCGATCGCGCTGATAGGGCGCATAAAATTTGGGTACTGATCCCTGAAACCGGACGGATTCATCCCGCTTCCGTGTCTCTGGGCATCACCGACGGCGCCTTTACGGAAATCAAGGGCTCCCACTCCCTGGTCGTGGGGCAACCGATCATCACCGGCATTCAGGTAACTTCCAATAACGAAAAGACCGTCAATCCCTTTACCCCCCAGATGCCAGGGGCCGGGCGACGGGCGACACGGTAAAAGGGTTCAGGCGAGAAGCTGATAGATGCTTATTTCACTAAAAGAAATCTCGAAGGTGTACCACATGGAGGAAGTGGATGTCCCCGCCCTCCGATGTGTTACCACGAACATCGATACGGGCGAATTTGTCGCCATCATGGGGCATTCCGGATCCGGCAAGAGCACGTTGCTGAACCTGCTCGGCTGCCTGGATCGTCCGGACTCGGGGACCTACCTGCTGGACGACAAGGAAGTGAGCCGCTTGAGCAGCGATGAACTGGCCCTCATCCGTAACCAGAAAATCGGTTTTGTCTTCCAGAATTTCAATCTCCTGGCCCGCACCAGTGCCCTGGAAAACGTGGAGCTCCCGCTCTACTACGGCCCCAAAATCAGCGGAGCCGAACGGCAGGAACGGGCACGCGCACTCCTGACCCGGGTTGGCCTCGAAAACCGGCTGGGCCACCATCCGGGCCAGCTATCGGGCGGCCAGCAGCAACGGGTCGCCATCGCCCGGGCCCTGGTCAATCAGCCACCTCTCATCCTGGCAGACGAGCCGACCGGAAACCTCGATAGCCGCTCCGCCGATGACATCATGGCCCTGTTCCAGGAACTCAACCGTGAGGGCATCACCATCGTCATGGTGACCCACGAACCGGACATTGCCCGCTATGCCAAACGGGTCATCCAGATGAAGGATGGGGAGATCGTATGACCGGCCTCATCACGATTCGCATTGCCATGCGGGCCCTGGTCCGCAATAAAACCCGATCCCTGCTAACCGCCTTGGGAATCATCATCGGCATTGCCGCCGTCATCGCCGTGGTGGCCGTTGGACAAGGCGCCTCCGTGACCATGCGCAACCAGATCAGCAGCATGGGAAACAACCTCCTCCTGATTTTTCCGGGCAGTCAGAAGGCCGGCGGATTCCACGGTGGCGCGGGCACCCAGCAGACCCTGACCGCCGAGGATGGCGACGCCATCCTACGTGAATGTCCGATGGTCCAGGCCATGAGCCCGATGGTCCGGGCAGGGGGACAATGCATCTACCGTGAGAACGACTGGGCGACTTCCGTACAGGGCGTCAATGTCCAGTACCAGGAAGTCCGGAGTTGGGACATGGCCTCAGGCTCCTTCTTCACCGAATCGGATGTACGCAGCGCCTCACGGGTCTGCGTACTGGGACAAACCGTTGCCGAGAATCTGTTCCAAGGCGAGGATCCCCTGAACCAAACGATCCGCATCAAGAACATGCCGTTCCGGGTAGTCGGCGTCATGACGAAAAAGGGAAGCGCCGCCTGGGGGCAGGATCAGGACGACACGATCATCGCCCCCTGGACCACCGTCCGGCGTGTCCTGCAAAATTCACCATTCAACAATGTCAACCAGCTCATGATGAGCCTGGTTTCCATGGACACCCTTCCTGCGGCAAAAGATGAGATTTCCAAGATCCTGCGTCAGCGGCACCGGCTCAATCCGGGGACGGATGATGACTTCACCATCACCGACATGACCGAAGTGACGCAGATGATCACCCAGGTATCCAGCCTGATGACCATGTTATTGACAATCATCGCCTCCATCTCACTGGCCGTGGGCGGCATCGGCATCATGAACATCATGCTGGTGGCCGTCAGCGAACGAACGCGGGAGATCGGGTTAAGGCTGGCCGTCGGGGCCCGGCGCAGGGATATCCTGATGCAGTTCCTGGCCGAGGCCGTGGCCCTGTCCGGGGCCGGGGGAATTATCGGAATCGGACTGGGAATCAGCGTCGCCAATATCGTGGCCAAGGTGAACCACTGGCCTGTGATGATTTCCGCCAGCGCCATCCTGCTCGCCCTCACTTTTTCCGCCGGGGTGGGCATTTTCTTCGGTTTCTATCCCGCCTGGCGCGCCGCCCGCCTCAATCCGATTGAAAGCTTGCGGCGAGAATAGGAAAGGCGGCGTTTCTCAGGGAACTCCTGAAAAAGGGGCCGGCTTATAACTACTGCTCACACAGACGGCTCGACTGTGATCAAAATTACAGAATAAAGAGTATCCCGTCGGAAAAGCGAAGCGCAGATGAAACGGGATTCCACCCAAAACAGGGATGGACAACCGGGGCGGCTGACGGCTAAAGTTACAGGCTGTTTTAGAACAAGAAGGAACATCATGAGCCTGAAAACTGAAGAGATTTTGACCTATCACCTCGGCGGAAAAATCGGCATGCGCACCACCAAGCCTCTCACCGGGCCTGCCGACCTCTCCCTGGCCTATACGCCCGGGGTGGCCGTCCCCGTCAAGGAAATCGCACGCGACCGCGAACGCCTCTTCAGCCACACCGCCAAGAGCAACCTGGTGGCGGTCGTCTCCGACGGCACCGCCATCCTCGGACTGGGCGACCTCGGCGCCGAGGCCAGCATCCCCGTCATGGAGGGCAAGGCCGTGCTCTTCAAGGCGTTCGGCGATGTGGACGGCTGGCCTGTCCCCGTAAACCATTGCCGGATGGACGGCAAAAACACCGGCAAGACCGACCCCCAGCGGGTGATTGACACCGTCATGGCGCTCGCCCCCATGTACGGCGGCATCAACCTCGAGGATATCGCCGCGCCTGCCTGTTTTGAAATCGAGGACAAACTCGACGCCATGCTCGATATTCCCGTCTTCCATGACGACCAGTGGGGCACCGCAGTGATCACCCTGGCCGCAGCCATGAACTACTGCCGCCTTTCCGAGCGCTCCCTGGGTGAACTCAAGATTGTCATCAACGGCGCCGGTGCCGCCGGCATGCGCATCTGCGAGATGCTCAAGACCGCCGGGGCGCGGACCGTCCTGATGTGCGACACCAAGGGCGTCATCCGCCCCGACCGCACGGACCTCAGCGGCAAGAAGAAGGAGCACGCCTTCGCCACCCCTGACAAGACCCTGTCGGACGCCATGAAGGGCGCCCACATGTTCATCGGGGTCTCGGCAGCCGACTGTCTGAAACCCGCCGACGTCCTTTCCATGGCCCCGCATCCTGCAATCTTCGCCATGGCGAACCCGGATCCGGAAATCCGCCCGGAGGCGGTGGCCGCCGCCCTTGGAAGCAAACCCTATGTCATGGCCACCGGCCGGTCCGACTACCCGAACCAGGTCAACAACGTACTCGGGTTCCCCTTCATCTTCCGGGGCGCACTGGATGTCCGCGCCCGCACCATCAGCCTCCCCATGAAGGTAGCCGCCGCCGAGGCGCTGGCTTCCCTGGCGCGCGAACCGGTTCCCGCCGAGGTCAAGAAGCTCTACGGAACGGACCTGACATTCGGGCCGGGTTACATCATTCCCAAGCCGTTTGACCGGCGCCTGTTCATCGAGGTTCCCTTCGCCGTGGCAAAGGCGGCGGTGGATTCCGGTGCCGCCCCGAAGTGCGACCTGTCGGGATATCGTGCCGCCCTGCTCGAACGGGACCGGAGCCGGACTTTCCTAGGCGCATGACCTTTCCGCCCACACTGAAAATCGGCCCGATCGAAGTTTCAACGCCGATCCTGTTCGCCCCGCTGGCGGGGTATTCGGACCTCGCCTTCCGTCTCGGCCTCCGGGAACTGGGCGGGGTCGGCATGGCGTATTCCGAGATGATCAGCCCGTCCAGCCTGCTGATCGGAAAGGCCAAGCAACTCAAAACCCTTCTGGCCACCTGTCCGGAAGACGCCCCGGTCGGCTGGCAGATCTACGGAACCGATGCCGAAAAACTGGCACGGGGTGCCGCCCTTCTGGAAAGCCAGGGTGCCAGGCTGATTGACATCAACATGGGCTGCCCCCAGAAGAAAATCTCCGGACATGGTGCCGGGGCCGGCCTGCTCCGCAAGCCCGCAGAGGCCGTCCGGATTGCCGCGACTGTCGTGAAGGCGGTCTCCATTCCCGTCACGGTCAAGTTGCGACTGGGCTGGGATCTACAGAACCTGGTCGCCCACGAGATGGTTCCCGCGCTGGAGGATTCCGGGATTTCCGCCCTGACCATTCATGGGCGAACCCGGTGCCAGGGCTACACGGGCAAGGCGGATCTCGAGGGGATTCGCCGGGTGGTACAGGCGGCCAGACGCATCCCCGTCATCGGGAACGGCGACGTCACCTCACCCGCCGCCGCCCGCCGGATGTTCACTGAAACCGGGTGTTCGGCCATCATGATCGGACGCGGCCCCCTGAAAAATCCCTGGCTGCCCCGCGACATCTGGAACGACCTCTGCGGTCTTCCCGCCGCGCCCGCGCCAACCCGCGGGGAATGGGTTCAGTTCGCCCTGCAGCACTTTGACCGCATGGTGGACCTGTATGGCCCCAAGGGGGCCGCCCTGCTCTACCGCAAGTGGATCCCGCAGTACCTGCGCCGCCTTCTGGCCGGCCGCCGCCATCTTGTGGAAATGATGAAGATCGAGGATGCCGTCATGATGCGGACCGCCATTGCCGAACTGGAGGAAATCCGCCCGCTCGAAAAACCAGGAGTCCTTCCTGAAACCGAGGAGGACGGGGATTCACCACTGGAGTCCACAGCGAGCGAACTTTGAAAAACAAAAAGGCGCAGGGATTACCCTGCGCCTATCGAGATCAGGACGTCCGTTCCGGTCAACCTTTGACGATCTTATTGGAACGAATGCATGACGTGCAAACCGTCTTGCGGCTCACACCCCCATTTGACTTCACGCGAATCTTCTGCAGATTGGGAAGAAATTTCCGACGGGTAATACCCGTTGTATGCAACCCGATGCCACCCTTGGCCTTGGCCAAACCATGACGCACAATGCGATTACCCGTACTCAGCGTCTTTCCACAAACTTCACATGCCCTGCCCATCGTCGTCTCCTTGAATTGATAGGGCGCAAATAATATGTATCCGACCGCCTCCACGCAAGCTAAAAAACAAAAGTAAAGAATGCCCGCATATATCGCATGCTCGACAGGACCAGGGCCAGCCCGATTCCGGTATATAAAACCGCCAGATATTCCCGGGGGAGTGCCGAATGACGCAACAGCGACCCCAGCGCAATCATGACCGTGATGGTCAGATAACTTTTCCAGGGCATGAACGAAAACAGGCATCGCTTTCCGTCCAAGGGAAGAAGTCTCGTCAGGTTCCTTTCCGCGATCCGTGAAAAGGCAAACCGGTGGGCGACCAGCCCCAACACCCCCCCTGCAAGCGCATAGGAGCCCGCATGCGAGACTACCGACAGCCATGCACCCGCCAGGGAAAGAAGCATTGTGCCGACACCTAACCAGAGAAATCCCGCCAGGAACAGCAGGACGCCTTGTGGTACAGCAGGCTTAAATTTTTCGAGTATGCTCATGACTTGGTTCACACTATGCCACGATACCTCTCATAATGCCAGCCCTTGGGTATTGCCTGAATATGCAACAACATAGCCTTATCATCCAATAACAGCGGGAATTAATACCGCATGATCCCGGCTAGTCAACAAACTGAAGGGCGAAATTCATGAGTCTTAAGACAAACAGGTGGGGAATCGCAATCGCCGGCACACTTCTCCAGGTGTGCCTGGGATCGGTTTACGCCTGGAGTTACTTCCAGATTCCATTGATGAACACCTATCACTGGAACAATGCCCAGGTTTCCGGAGTGTTCAGCATCGCCATCTGCTTCTTGGGCCTCGCCGCCGCCTGGGGCGGAATGAACATGAGCAAATTCAGCCCCCGCCTGCTCGCCATCACAGGAGGTGCCCTTTTCGGAACCGGCATGATTCTCGCCGCCGTGATGCTTCATGCACATTCCCTCATCGGTCTCTATCTGGCATTCGGAGTGATTGGCGGAACAGGACTGGGGCTCGGATATGTGACCCCGGTGGCTGCCGTGGCGAAGTGGTTCCCGGACAAGAAGGGGCTTGTCACCGGCATGGTGATCATGGGGTTCGGGCTGGGAGCCTTGTTCACAGGAAAAGTACTGGCGCCCGCATTGATGGCGGCAACATCCGGAAACCTTGTTTTTGTGTTTGCCCTGATGGGGTTGGTCTTCCTCATCGTGGCAACGGGGTGCGGCTCATTGCTCCGGAATCCACCGGCGGAAAAGGTGATCCCTGACCACGGGCCGGTAGCTTCCGGAAAATCCGCCGCCTGGTTCTGGTCCAGGCAGTTCTGGCTGATGTGGGGCATCTTCTTCTGTAACATCGTGGCGGGAATCGCCATTATCGGATTTCAGTCTCCCTTGTTGCAGGATCTTCTAAAAAAATGGAATCCTACACTCTCCCCCGCTTCCCTTGTTTCAGCCGGCGCAACCCTGATTGCCATCAGTTCCCTCTGCAACGGACTGGGACGTCTCTTCTGGGGTGGCTTTTCCGACCACTTTGGCCGTGTCAGGACATTCCAGATCATCCTGGCATCCCAAGCGGTAACATTCGGGATACTGGCATTCACCCACAACCCGTGGGTATTCGCAGGCCTGATCTGTTATGTCCTTCTTTGTTATGGTGGTGGATTCGGAACCATGCCCGCCTTTGTGCTGGACGTTTACGGGAAAACCCGGATGCCCGTCATCTACGGTTGTCTTCTAACCGCCTGGTCCATGGGTGGACTGATCGGTCCCCAGATGGTAGCCTGGCTGAAGGACAACTACACCGAAAAGGCAGGCGGGGTTTCGTTCCTGGTGGGAGCAGGCATTCTGGCGATTGGACTGATCCTCTCAGCCTGCCTGCAAAAACCACTTACGGTTTTGAAACTGAACCCTTCTGCTGCACCTGATTGCCGGATGGGATGAAGATTTCCACGGTGGCGGTTTCGGTAGTCACAGCCGTCCGCCAGTCAAGGCGGATGCGGGCCGCAGCGGGAAGCAGGGTTCGCGGGGAAGATTTCCACTGGTTCGTCCAGTTGGAATCCGCCAACACGGAAACTTCAAAGGCCGTTACATCCTTCAAAACGGCATTGGATTGGGCCGGAGCCAGCGCGTCCGCCCCCCAAAGCGTCATGGTTTCGCGGATCAGCCGGCCATCGGATTGAACCGCATAACGGACCCGCCCGATCTCGAGCTTGGAGAAATCATCCTCAACGGCGGGAACACGGCCAACCGAAAAGGCCAGGGCGGAGAGCCCGGGAACATTGGTGCCGGGCGAAGAATACTCAACCCAAAAGGCGGGAACATTGGTGAAGGGCGCCTGGGCACAGACCGCCAGGTCATGGCGGAGCTGGTCGAGGGCCGCACGCGCCGCACCATGGGTGTCGTTCTGCTGCCGCCGGAGGGAATTGGATACTGTTAGAAAGACGGAGACGGAGGCGACCAGCACCAAAGTGGCCACGGAGATTGCCGTCAGAAGCTCAATGAGGGTCATGCCGCGCCTGTGCTCGTCTCGGATCATGACCGGGACCATCACATGAACAGTCGCATGATAAAGAACACCAGTGCCGCAACCACCAGCAATGACAACCCTACGGTCAGGATCAGCCAGATATTCCGATTGTCCTTGCGCTCACCGAACGGTGAAGCGGTATGAAAACTCTCGGGAATGCGAACCGGTTCAGCCATCTCCTCGACCCGGGGAATCACGACCGTTACCGCAGGCGAACCAACATCCACATCCTGCCCGTCAAACATCAGCTCAACACTGCCCACCTGAATGATGTCCTTGGGCCGCAGGGGCGACTTGGTCACGGAGGAACCGTTGAGACGGGTTCCGTTGGTGGAACCCAGATCCACCACGGTGTACTTTCGGCCGTCACGGAGAATACTGCAGTGGCGCCCCGAGATGGATGCGTCCTCAATGGGAATCTGATTCTGGTTCGAACGACCGATAAACATTTCATCCTGGGTCAGCTCGAACTTTTTCCCCTTCACCGCAGTAGACATTCCGATAATGACAGCCATACAAGTCCTTTCTTCGCCTAAACGGGATCCATGATGTCACGATCATTCTCCCCTGTCAATGAGCCGCGATTGACTCCCCCCGCCAAAACCAATACTGTATTTCGCGTTTGCACAGGAAAGGATTTTCATGACGACCCAATTGATTGAAGCCCGAAAGGGAACCATCACTCCGCTGATGGAAACCGTTGCCCGCCTGGAACAGGTTCCCGCCACACTTGTCCGCGACGAAATTGCTTCCGGGAAAGCCGTTCTGCCAGCCAATCCCGCCCATCCCATGTCCCGCCCGGCCATTGCCGGCCGCGCCTTCCGCACCAAGGTCAACGCCAACCTCGGCCGCTCAACCGAGCGTTCCGCCCAGGGCGAGGAACTGCTGAAACTGGATGTGGCCCTGAAGGCTGGCGCCGATTTCGTGATGGATCTCAGCGTGGGCACCGACTTGGCTGCCATCCGCGGCGGCATGTTGAAGGCCAGCCCCGTCCCGCTGGGCACAGTCCCCCTTTATGAAGCCATCTCGCGCCTCGGGGGAAAAACCATGGAACTGACCCCCGAACTTCTCCTCCAGGTGATCCGGGAACAGGCCGAACAGGGGGTTGATTTCATGACCCTCCACGCCGGACTGCTCCGTCGCCATGTCCCTATCGCCATGAAGCGTAAACTCGGCATCGTCAGCCGGGGCGGTGCCCTCATGGCCGAATGGATGACCGTCAGAAATCAGGAAAACCCCCTCTTCACCCATTGGGACCAGATCATCGAGATCTGCCGCAAGCACGATGTCACCGTTTCCCTCGGCGATGGCCTCCGCCCCGGCTGTCTGGCCGACGCCAGTGACGATGCCCAGTTCGCCGAACTCGACACTCTCGCCGAACTCGTCCACTGGTTCCGCAAGGAGGGCGTCCAGGTCATGGTGGAAGGCCCGGGCCACGTCCCCTTCAACCAGATCAAGGACAACATGGACCGCCAGCAGAAACTCTGCGACGGCGCCCCCTTCTATGTCCTGGGTCCGGTCGTCACCGATATCGCCCCCGGCTATGATCACATCACCTCGGCCATCGGGGCCACGGCCGCAGCCACCTATGGCGCCTGCCTGCTCTGCTATGTGACCCCGGCGGAACATCTCGGCCTGCCAACGGCCGACGAAGTCCACCAGGGCGTCATCGCCTACCGCATTGCCGCCCATGCCGGCGATGTGGCACGCGGCCTGCCCCATGCGCGGGATATTGACGATGCCATGGCCGATGCCCGCATGGGCATGGACTGGAAGAAACAGTTCTCCCTGGCGCTCGACCCCGAACATGCCCGGAAACGGTATGAACAAACCCGCGTCTGCAGCGAGAGCGATGCCGACCACTGCTCCATGTGCGGCCCCGAATTCTGCGCCATCCGGACCAGCAAGAGGATCAATGAAAACAAGACCCATTGACCAGGTACTCGACATCATGC
>JBAXRC010000011.1:0-14510 GCA_037131415.1 bacterium
ATCGTGTGACCTTCCGTTACCGTGGCCGTCCCCTTGGCCAGATTCACCGTAAACGTCCCGATATTGCCATCCAGCCCCATGGTATTGAGAAAGGCGTAGGCCATGACCAGATGCCCCGCCATGCCGGGATGAATGCCATCCCCGCCGGCAATGGCATAGTCGGCCCCATACAGCTTCCGGGCGGCAACCCCAGCCGCATAGTGCGGACAGAAGATATCGGCAAAGCGAACCCCTTCCCGGGCGGCCACCTCGATACCCACATTGTGCAGGAAGCAGAGATGCTGGTTGTGCTGCTCGAGCGTTCCAATGGACGCCACCCAGCTACAGACCTTGCCGACGCAGCTCGGCGAGCCGATGATGACGCGTGCGCCCTCGCCCTTGAACGCCCGGGTCACGGCCGTGAGGTTGTCGCGATACGCCTTGTCAGTCGCCTCATCGCAAGGCCGATAGCGGAAGTCGTTCATCCCGTAGCAGGTGGTGGCAATGGTCGGCTTGAAGCGCAGGCAGTCATTGGTCATGCGACGTAGAAACCCTTCGGCGGTCTCGCCGCTCCAGCCGTACTGGCGCGCCGTAATCTTCAAGTCGGGAACGCATACCGTCAGGTAAGTCTCAAGGATCCGGGAGTACAGGTTCTGCTGCGTGATCGAGTCCCCGCAAATCGCGAGCCTGTCCCCGGCCTTCAGATAGAGCCCGGAAACGACAGGCGCCTTTGCCGGATTGAGACCGGAAAAAGCCGGATCCACGGACTCTGCAGCAGCCAAAAGGGAGGCACACGCCCACAAAACCGCCGCACCACACGCCAGAACCTGTAACCGCTTTTTCATTATTTCTCCCTTTGAAAAAAGGAAAGTTTACTACAGGCCACCAATGCCTGTCATCCCTCTTTCAGGGAAGAGAGAGGAGGGTTAGTCTTCGATCAAGGTGATGTCCGAACCCGGTTTCGCGTAGCCCTTCTTGGCGATATAGGACTTGGTATCGTCCACCATCGCCTGCGTGATCGCGTAATGGTACTTCCCGTAATCCGACACGGTGAGTTCTCCCACCCAGAAGAAGCCCCATTTCTCAAAGAAATCGGTCAAATCCAAATGGGCGATATCGCAACAGATCTTCACGAACTCGAATTGGTTGCGAATCGAATTGTCGCCGGAGCCGGAATCCGGGCGGCCGCGCATTTCCTCCATCACGTCCGCATAAAAATCCGGTTTGCCATTGCGCGAAAAATAGAGATAGAGCTGCCAGAAGGGGACCAGCCGGTCAAACACATCCGGGGCGGCGAGGACCGACTTCCCGGGCTTCGCCTCGATAATGTTCTTGCGCGCCGAGCCATAGTTTCCCTGAGCCTTGAGGCGGCTTTCAACCCCCAGTTTTCCGCCCGTATAAAGGGAGAAGAGGTTATTGCTCACCTCGGTCATGCCGCCCCAGGTCATTTGCTGGCGCATTTGCAGGACATGCCCCGCCTCATGGCAAAAGCCCCAGCAGGGATCGCCCTCAACCACCACACCCGGATCCGCCACCATCCCGTCCATGTACGCCACCCCATCGTTATCACGGAACATATAGAAATTGAAATTCACCCTGGCCAGGATGCGGTTTCGCGGCACCCGCCCATACTTCACCAGCCCCATCAGCGTATAATGATAATGGAGGATCTTGTCATAGTCGCTGATCAGCTCTACTCCCTTTCCCCGCGTATAGGCGTTAAACCATTCCACCGGGTAGGCAACCTGGATATGCTTGCCACGGGCATCCATAACCGGACTGACCGCTTGATCCAGCAGGCGATCCCAATCCGCGTCCGTCTGAGTCGCGGCATCGAAGAAGCCATTCACCTTGCCCGTGGGAAAGTGAACGGTCACCTTGGGCGCCTGCTCGGCAAGGTCGTCAAAATAACTCACGTACACGTTGCCGCTTTTCTTCACATGAATCACATTCACGCCCTCGTTCAGTCCAATCGTCTGCTTATGCAAGCCCCAGCCGCGGGGGTCCTTTTCGGGACTAATCCCCTTGGGCGGCTTGCGCATCCAGTCGGGAATCAGCAGCGAAAGCGCCTTGCCCCCGGTTTTCCCGACAAACACCACGTTTTCGCCGGCTTCCAGATAGATGCCGGTGATGTTCTCGTAACGGCTGAAACCATCCCCCAGCTTCAGGGTTTTTCCCAGTTCCCCGGGTGAAGGATAGGCCTCGTAGCTCGCCGCCCGGTAAGTCGTGTCATATTGCCTGTTGAGCATTCCGGCCGCCACCGTCTTCAACAGCTCACTCCTGAAGCGCTTCAGATCACCTTTCCGGAAATCTTTCTTTAGCTCACGGCAACTGGAATCGGCGAAGAACTGCATGTCGGAGCGGAGCGCCTCGATGTCGTTGGCGGCAAAACAGGCCATCGACAGCGCGAGCAACAATAAGGCAGACAGAATATGGTTTTTCACTGTTCTCATTTGAGTAAAAAGTACCACAGGAACCCCGGGAACATCACCCCCCGTTCGGGTGGTTTTAGGGAAAGTTCCGCGGGAGGGCCTCAATGACCAGAACCTGGAACGGCTTGAGCGTGATCGTGACCGGAGTTCCGGTTTTAACGCGGCCTTGAAGCGCCTTGGGAACGTCCTGCTTATAGGGGCTAACCATCTTGTAGCGGGTCGGCGCCCCGGCGGGCAGCTCGAGCACCCTGGCAAAATCGAGGGTAAATTCCTGGGGCTTGTCGCCGGGATTACGCAGGGTCAGGATGCCCCTGGCCGCCGACCAGGAGGCCCAGCCATAGACCTGGAGCTTGAGCGCCCATTCCGAATTCCCTTTTTAAATACGACTACTTTGCAGACTTCACAACGACCGGAGAACCATCCGCTATGACGACATCGCGGCGGCGGGAGGACGGCGTCACCTTCAGCTTCACCAGCGTCCCGCCCCTGACCACTCCTTCCACAACCGTCTGGAGCGGAGCGTGTAACTTGAACTCGGCATTCCATTCCTTGGGCCAGGCGGGTAGGATCACGATCTTCCGGCCATCGCACTGCATCAGCATGTACTGCAGGCCTATCATCGCCGTCCCCCCATTATCCATGTCGGGAGACTCATCATTGTTGGGTGGATAGAAAGCCACGAACCGCTGGGGTGTCGAAGGTTGCGAGAATTTCTGCAGCACAATACCCTTGGCGGTCTCGGCATCCCCCAACAAAGCCGCCTGCAATCCATCATGAGACCAGCAGAGTGCCTGTTTATTCACCCGCACATCGAAACTGGTTTTGCCCACGGCAAGATCCGGTTTGCCCACACCATAGAGGCGAAACGGGAAAATCGCGTACAGTTCAGGATTTTCACAGTTTTTACAGTCCGAGAACGTGTCGGCTGGCCTGAGCACCTTCTTGCCATCGCGCTCCCCCGTCGGAATCGGAGGCAGGTCGGCAAGCGTTTTCCGCCACATGGCCCGCAGCGCCTCAGTGGCAAGATTTTTCGGAAGCGCCAGCAGTCGTGGCAGCACATACCGCAGCCCGGCAACTTCCGGCATCGGATTCACCGCCTTGTGCCAGGTCTCCAGCGATGTCGCCGGCTCGAAGCGGATCTTGCCGGATCCCTCGCGGGGATAATGCTGATCATAGAAGGTGGTAATCGCTTCAGCAAACGGCAGTAATGTTTTCTGCGCAAACACCTGATCCCCGGTATAGGCGTAGCGGTCCAGCATCATGGCGACCAATTCGATCCCGCTGCACCAGTGGTACTTGACCCAGGGATTAGACGCAATAACGTCTGTTTCCGCCCGGTTCCAGCCCCCCCAGTCCATCATGTTATACGTGCCCCAGAAGTGGAACGTCTCGGCACAATACGCGCCCTCGTGCTTGAAGTAGGTCCGGGTGCGGTCTTTCAGCAGCGGCAACATGCGGACGTACATCTGGAAGAATGACTCCATTAGGTCGGTATCGCCGGTGGCCAGGAGGGGCCAGTTCAGCCAGCGGTTGTTCTGGAACCAGTAACAGCCGCCCCATTTGCGATAATCCGGAGTGGTGTCGGGCCGCCCGATCGTAAACGTCGCACCGTTGAACTTGGGCGGTAGCGGGCCACGGCTGCAGCAGGCCAGCAGATACCGCTGCAGCTCATAGCCGCGCGTCACGATCTCGGCCTGTTTGTCGCCTGTAATCGTAATGTAACTGCGATCCCAGAACGCCTTCCACCAGGCCACATGGGCCTTGCGGGCAGAATTCACATTGGAATTTCTCGCCTGCAGCGACAATGCCCGGGCATCCTTGACCCATGCATCGGCCTCAGGAACCTGTTCCGTAAGCACTGCGATTGAAATCACGCGCCGGGTGGCGCGGGCCGTGGACTTCAGCGTCTTGTCATCCTCCGCCACCATACCCGTGCCGCTCATCACCGCCCCGAAGGTGCGGTTGGTCAGCGGATCGGGACAGGTTGCGATGGCCTTTCCCAGATGCTCAGCCACCATGTAACTAGCGTAAATGGATTGCGAGTTCCGGTGATACCAGATCAACTCGTTCCCCTTGTTCGCCGGCACGACCGTATCCGCCAGATCAAGCAGTTTCAGGCCACAGCCTTCAAGGCCCTTTTCGGACCATTCGCCATGCCATGACGTAGCGCCCACCGCGTTCTTTTCCTCCTGATGCGGTTTATCCTGTGTGCGCCAGAGCTCGACCTGGGCGGTACAGTCGCGAGCCAACTCCGCATCGGCTTCCACCCGGATCACCGGCTGGTTCGCATCCACCCACACCCGCAAGATGATGGCCTCTTTCCCGTCACCGGACGCGATGGTCATCTCGCCTTTGCGGATATCCAGCTTTTGCACATACGAATCCTCCGACAGCGCCGGGGAGAACTTGACCCGCACCCGCCCGATCTTCAGCAACTTGCCGATTTCATTGAAGCTATCGGTCTTTCCGATCAGCAGCACCAGGTCGCCGCTGGGCTCCACCCAGGTATTGAGCGATATATCACCGTTCCCCAGCGGCATGGAGCCCTGCGCGTTCTCGCCCGGAGTGGTCCACACGAGAGGATCGCTTGAGACTTCCTGCCCTACCCTCACGGCCGTGTCCGGAGCAAACACCGCCGCCCCACCCCAATCCGCATGATCATTGTCCAAGCCATCGCCATTGCCCGTAACCACCAGCGTCATCTTCCTGGCCCCGGTCAGGTCAACCGAAATCAGCTTCGGGGCATCCCCGCACCGCATCACACCGGACTCGGCCTTCTTCACCTGATCCACCCACACCTCGAAGGTCACGGAACCACCCCTGCCGACCTGATCATCCACGCCGACAGCGGCAACGAATCGCGTTGCCTTTCTCTTGAGGTAAACCTCCGCCACGCTTTCCGCATGCACCCCGATCCCGTGGGCAAACACCTGTTTGTTGATGGAAATCGGGTTTTTCCCGCCGCACGCCTTGCCTGCCCCCACGGAGCCATAGCCCAGCTTCACGGAACTCAAGTCCTTTGAATCCAGCCAGACCGCTCCGGCTGGAGCCTCCTTGCCGGCTAAATCCTGGACGGTAATTTCGGCGGCACTCGCCGGCGGCATTCCGGCAGAAAACAGCATTCCCGCCATCACAAACATTCCCAACGGACGAATCATTCTTTTCATTGCATGTATTCCAATTGATGATTTCATTATCGAAGAGTGACGATGCATAGGCTTGAGACCCGGTTCTTGACCGCGTCACCCGTGGTGGAGATCAGTTTCTTGTCGTGGTCAACCTCGAGGACTGCGCCCCCGGTAGACACTGAGTGCCCGCCCCAGTTGGTGAACAGGATGTTGCCATTGCCCAGAACCCATATTCCGGCGATGAAACCCAGTTGAATCCCCGGAAGGTCGCCCTGCTTAAGCTCCCAGACGATCTGGTTGTCCTTATCGACCTCGATGAGACGGTGCTCATCGCCGCAGCCAAGAAGGGTGTTGCCGTTTTCGAGACGCCAGGCAGAATATCGCCCTGATGGAAAAGTGCGGATCAGCTTGCCTTCGGCGCTGTACTCGCGGGCTTTGCCACCGTTACATTGCTGACTTGTCAGATAGGTGCCGGCGGACGTCTTCCGCACCTGCCGGAAGGAGCTGTGCGCGCCAACCTGTCCCTCGACCTCAATGACTTTATACTCCTTGCCCTTTGAGTCGACCTCGGCCATGTAGGACCGGGTTTGGGAGGAGTAGCCAACCAGGTAGCGATCCTCGCCGATGGGTTGACAAGATTGACATTCGCTGCCCGTTGGAGCGCATACAGCCCAAACCACCTTAGCGCCCTGCCGGGCTTCATAATCCGGCTTGATCTCCTGGAAACCATGCTTGGTGGAATGCAGGATATTACCATTGGGGAGCATCCAGACATCTGACGCCTCCCTGCCATCCTTCATCTCCCAAGCCACAGACTTGTCGGCATTCAATAGAATGATCCTGCCCAGATCGCAGCCGCCCAGCAGCATCCTGCGCCCTTCATCAGCAGCCGCTGCGGCATGAAGAAGAGTCAAAGACAATATCACAGTAACCGTTGTTATTTTCATGATTCCCTACTTACCAGAAACGCCTTCAACAATCACACGAAATCCCACGTTATACACGCCCCGCCACGGCGGATAGGAGATTCGGCTCGACGAACGCGCCTGCTCCGGACGGTCCGACCAGGACCCTCCGCGCACAACACGCCGCTCATCACCGGATTCCTTATTCCGCCCGTCATCCTCACGCCACGGATATGACCGGAAGGCTGACCGGGTCCATTCAGAAACATTCCCGTGCATGTCGCATAACCCCCACGCATTCGGCCTATACGAACCGACCGGCGCGCCTACGCGTTGGCCGTCATTGACATTCGTATAAGCCGGCCGCCATGGCGGGATGGCACCGCTGGGCAGATTCCACCCAAAAGTGTTCACGTGCCAGAGACTGAAGTCGGCCAGATTCGCGTTCTTCGCAAAATCAGCGGCACACGCACCGTAATTCATCGGCGTCGTCGTGCCAGCGCGACAAGCATATTCCCACTGCGCTTCGGTCGGCAATAAAACACGCTTTCCTGTCCGCTGACTGAGCCAACGACAGAATTCCTGCGCCGCATTCCACGACACGCGCACGACCGGCTGGTTTGCCCCGTTCACCGGAAAACCACGATCCTGCTCGCTGAACTGGAGAAAATCACCTCGCTCAATCCGGCTGTTGTGAGTCGGGTCAAACCTTGCAAACTGCTTGTTACTCACCTCCATGCGCCCGACCCAGAACGGTTTTGCTATCTTCACTTTCCCTGCCGGTCGTTCAGCCGAAAGTCCGGCATCATCACCCATTACGAATTCTCCGGGTGACACCTGCACGAGTTCCAACGCTACGCCCTCGCCAAGATCAAGCGACTGCGCCGGCCGTGTTGCGGGCTCAACTGCCGCCGGGGCCGGGGCTGCCGCCGCATAAGCCGGCACATAAGTCGTGTCGGCAGGTTCAGCAGGTAGAGGTTCTTTGCCCAGCCCCTTGAAGGCAATGGTTACCGGAACTTTCTCGGGATTTTCATCGCGCCCAGCATAGGCACGCATCATCGCGCGCCGGCGCTCGCACTGTTTGGCCACACGTCCATTTCCACAAATCTCTGTCCATGAACCGCGCGCTGGCGTATTGAGATCAATCCAGGTATTCAGCCGGTCCCAGGCTTCCCGGTTAAGCTTCACGCCGTGGTGGCCTGCTTCGAGCAACTGAACCAGCACCGTTGTATCCGCACAATACTCACCCGGCATCAGCAGGTTCATATCACTCTCAATCGTTGCGCTCCTCACGAAACGTTTGAGCGCAAGGTATGAAGTGGGGAAAAGGTTTGGATAGTCATAACCGGGATCTTTTCCCCCGGCGCGTGCAACACTGCCGCCTCGAAAATCCGGCCGGCCTCCACGGCCGTCATGGCATGCAACACAGTAGCGGTCGAGCACGGGTTGAACCTCGTTTGTGAACGAGAAACCGCGCGCCACTCCATACCACGGCATGATAGCCGCCGGTGGCTTCGAGAGGGCAAGCGACGGACGTCGTAGCGATGCCGTATTCTGCCGTTCGTGACAACCCGAACAGGAAACAATTTCGCCGGGCATGGCGGTCATCCAGCTCCTCATGAGTTGGAGCGCACGCCCGTCGGCATCAAGCGGCTGCATCATGATTGGCAGATTGGCCGGTACGCGGAAGCTCGCAGAGCCATCCGATGCTACGGGTACTGTTCCGAGAATTGTCCGCACATCCCACGGCCCATCAACTCCGACCCTGTCGATCTGGCCACCCATCCCCCGGTAACCATATTGATAAGTTGACAACCGCAGTTCCTTGACCGTACCCCGCGGGACACCGTTCAATCCTGGTCCGGTATAGATGTCGGAAATATGAACCAGCGCCTCCGTCTCGCCCGGCATCACCTTGGATGGAATCACAGGCGGCCTCTTCCGCACCTTGAGCGGAATCGGCTCGATCAAGGCAAGACCAGGCACTTTCTTTATCAGCGTCATGTTGTCGAACACATCGGCAAGATATATTCCCCACTCCTGTCCGGACGAAATCTGCGCGGCTACAATCACATATTTATCACTGAGCGGCCATGGATGCAGAAACTTGGGCCAGGAATTGGCAACAAGCTGGTCGCGGATGATGGGTTCGATTTTCTTGCCTCGCCCCGGAATACGCTGGAGTACGCCGTCTGCTTCGTGGCGGCCAAGCGCGGTATCGAACAACACCAGCTCACCCATCCGAGGCGTGTCATGGTGACCCCCAACAACCCCGAAAAACCTTGTCGAACTGCCCGGTGCCGGTCGCGCATAGAAAATGGAGTTCGGCCAGTAAGAATTGCTTCCATAGAATTCACGCTGAACCGTGCCGTCAGGATTCATCGTGAACAGAATCCTTGAAACAAAATGCGGAATGTCTTCGTATTCCCAGCGGAGATAGAGAATCCGTCCGTCACTCATTACAGTCGGACACCAGTCGTGATCCTGGTCAAAGGTCAGCCGTCGAATCTTTTTCTCTGCACGTTCCCAGCGGAAAAGATTGGCCACATGCGATGAACCACGAACACAAGGCACTCCCGCAAACGTCGCGCTTGACGAAAAGATCAGGTTGCCGTCGGGCAGAAAACAGCCGCCATAGTTATCCACATCGTTATCAGGTATAAGCGGCACCTGCCTGAGATTACTGCCGTCTGCGCCCATTTCGAACACCTGCCAGCAGCCATTGGAACCGGGCATGGAGAACAACAGCCGCGTCGCATCGAAATCCAGGTCCAGGTCGCCCACAAACTCACCCTGTGCAGGCTGGAAGAGCACCTTCAATTCTGCATTTGAATGAATCGATGACAGCACCGCTATGGCATTCGCATAACCCGTCTTCGGCAGGGATGAATTTCCCTCCCAGTTTTGAGGTAGTCCCATGCTTGAAGGACTGCGCTGGACAACCAACATCCGGTCAAAATCGATCAGCGGATTCGCCAGCAATGCAGCGCGTTGCAACGCCGTAAAATCTGATTCCAGCCTGTCCTTATCGGTTCCCGATGCGAGGCCTTTTTCCAAGGCTTCCAGCTTTTTCAGAAAATCTTGACCCTGACTGTATTGATCGGGAAAAGACCGGGATAGATCCTCAATGGCAAGACGCAGGCTGGTAAATCTGGCCTGTTCCGCCGTACACAACACAGCGGGAAAAGACACCATCAGTAGAACCATGATCGCAAAATCAGGGAATTTCTTCATTGGAGTTTGGGGTGAAGGTTTAGTTTGACGGTAATCGGAATTCGGGCGGACTGAAGCCCCTCGGATTCTGCCGTAAGCGTAATCGTGCCGCGCTTGCCAGGCTTGGCGCGAATGATGGCCAGGGCGAGTCCGTTAAACGCCTTGCGCTGGCTCGCCTGAAACGGCTCGAAACTGGTGGCATCCCCATTATCCACCGCCAGGATCTCGCCGGGTCCGGAAATCATGAATTTCACCAGATTACTCGAGCGTGGCACCGTCAGCCCGCTCTTGTCCGTAATCCGAACGGTGACAAAGGCCAGGTCATGGCCATCCCCCTTGATCACAGAACGGTCAGCGGCCAGGGCCAGACCGGCAGGAGCCCCTGTGGTCTTGACGGTATTGGTCGCCCATTCCTTGCCGTTTTTGTAGGCCACCGCCATCAGCGTCCCCGGCTCGTACTTCACCTGATCCCAAACGAGTCGGAAATCCTGACCGGGGTTCTTTGTTTTGCGCCCCAGCGACTTGCCGTTCAGAAACAACTCCGCCTCGTCACCAGACGTGTAAAGGTGGACGGGCGTATCCTTGCCGCTACGCTCCGGCCAGTTCCAGTGCGGCAGCAGATGCGCCATGGGATACTCGCTACGCCAGTTGGCCTGATATAGATAGAAGCGATCCTTCGGGAAACCCGCCAGATCAATGATACCGAAGTAACTGCTTCGGGAAGGCGGCGCACGCTTCGCCAACTCCGCCATCTCCTTCTCCAACTCGGCACGCTTGGCGGGATCATTCCGGAAATTCAGGAGCACCGTTTCATCCTGGGAATTATAAGGCGTGGGTTCACCCAGATAATCGAAACCCGTCCAGACGAACTCACCCAGCAGGTGCGGCCACCGCACGTGCTTGCGGAACTGGGTATCCGGATCACACCCCCAGCCAGGACAATCATGATCAAAGGAACTGATCTGCCAATTGGCCCGGTTCTCGCCAAAGAAATACTCCCCGCGGGAACTGATGCAGGACGAGGTTTCGCTACCGATGGTTGGCTTGTCCTTGTAGCGTTCATCCCTGTCCCATTGATCCTGCTGATCGAAGAAATAATTGACGCCCATGAGATCGACCCCGGTGACGGCGCCAGAACTGCGGCCGCCATCGGGGTCGTTGTAACCGTTGGACACAGGCCGGGTTGGATCCTCGGCACGCATCACCTCAGCGAGGTGCCTGGTCAACTGGACATCCCTCTGCTCTAACACCTCATTGCCGATACTCCAGATGATCACGGATGGATGATTGCGGTCACGACGGACCAGCGCCTGCAAATCCCTGACATGCCATTCATCGAAAAGCTTTCCGTAGTCACGGGGCCGCTTCCCACCCCGCCAGCAGTCAAAGGCCTCATCCCAAACCAGGAACCCCATGCGATCGGCAAGGTCCAGCAACTCCGGCGCCGGCGGGTTGTGGGAGGTCCGCAGGGCGTTACAGCCCATCTCCTTCAATATCCCCAACTGGCGCTCCAACGCACGGTCGTTGAGGGCGGCACCCAGCGCACCAAGGTCGTGGTGATTACACGTCCCCTGGATCGGGACACGCTTGCCGTTGAGCAGGAATCCCTTGCGCGCCGTAAACTCAATCGTTCGAACGCCGAAGGCCGTATCGAAACTGTCCACGCATTTCCCTCCCACGCTGACAGCGGTACGGGCCACATAGCGGTTCGGCGAGGCGAGATCCCAACGCTGCGGCTTGGCAATCACCGCCTGTTGCATAACGACGTTACTGGAGCCTGCGGCAATCTCCAGCATGGACGCCTCCGTCCTGGCAACGACCCGCCCCTGAGGTTCCCCATCGGCTCCAAGCTTATAAATGGAGGTGCAAACGGAGGCCTTGACGACACCGGAAGACTGGTTGTCAACGGTGACGGCAAGCTTGACCGTTGCCGCATCATCCGTGACGACGGGTGTGGTGATAGAGGTTCCCCAGTGGCCAACATGGACAGGATTGACCGTAACCAGCCAGACATGACGGTAGATACCGGCACCGGGATACCAGCGGGAGTCCCAGTTCTCGGTATCGAGCCGGACGGCCACACTGTTTTCCTGACCAAACTTCAGGTAAGGCGTCAGCTCCATGCGGAACGATGTGTAGCCATAGGGCCAGGTTCCCACATATTGGCCATTGCACCAGATTTTTGCATAGGCCATGGCTCCATCAAAATCAACAAAGACCCGCTTAGCCTTATCGGCGGCGGATACCTGGAAAGACTTGCGATACCAGCCAATCCCCTTCCAGGGGAGTTTCCCGGTATCCCCTGTAAGATCGAGGCGGAACGGTCCTTCCACCCCCCAGTCATGCGGCACATCCAGTTTGCGCCAGGCGGAGTCATCAAACGCCAGGGATTCAGGCGCGGCCGGTTCCGCCTTGCGGGATCCGTCTGCCTGGAGCCCATACCGGGCAAAGCGCCAGCCCTCATCGAATGACTCCCGGGTCCGGCCAGAATTGCCTGCCCAAACCATCTGGCTACCCACACACGCCAGGGTCAACACCATGCCTAGAAGTTGAGATCGTTTAGCTGCTTTCATAACGAAAAGACCTTTCACTCCATAAATAAGTCCAAAGAGTATCACAGTCGCATCAGGCCTACCCCCCCTTTTTCGGGTAGTTCGTTGGAGGCCAGATCATGGACTATATTGGTTCAAACGCGAGTGCCGATTCGGCGCGCTCGTCAATCGGCATGGGTAGCGCATTGTCCAGACGATCGAAGCTGAGCACGCCGTTGGTCCAGGCAAGGTTCGAGACACGGGCATTCTCCGCCACCACGACCCGCCGGGAGGGCAACCAACGCGTCAGATCCAATTCGACCCGCGACACCACCGACGGCATCCCCAACCCCTTGAGGATGGACCACGCCATGATCAATTGCCCCGCCGGACCGGGATGAATCGTATCGCCCCCGCCAATGGTAACATCGGGATGGCCTACACGTGCCTTGAGCATGGTCGCCATGTAGGGGGCGAACTGGTCCACATAGGCGACACCTTGTGTTGCCGCCACACCTTTGAGGGCATCGGAAAACTGCCGCAGTGACTGGTTTCCCGAATTCTGGTCGGGATCCGGGCGCCGCTCCTCGAGGGGCTGCGGCGTGATCAGAGCAACCCGGGCGCCGCTGGCTTTCAGCACTTTCGCGAGCTGGGTCTGGCTACAGACATAGGCAGCGCAGATATCAGGACGGAACGGCTGGTAACAATGGTCGTTCATCCCGAAATCAATCGTCACGACCGTCGGCCTCAGAGGCAACACATCGCGCCCGAGCCCAGCCCCAACCGCCTTCTCGACCATCGCCTGCTGCACCTCGGGTGTTGCGGCAAACAGCGCGGTCTCGTCCGTCGTGAAGCGCCTGCGCAGCCAGGACGTATCACCACCCCACCCCACGTTACGGAACGACAACTTGTAGGCGGGATAGCGGGTCAGCCAGTAGGCCTCGAGGTAAGTCGTGTAGAGACGCTGCTCCGTGATGCTGTCCCCCAGGAACACCACCCGGTCGCCATCCCGGATCGCAAGTCCAGCACTCTTGGCCTCGGGCAGGGAGGCGGCCATCCCCGCACTCACCGCCAACATCACCCACAACGACTTCTTCATCATGACTATCCCTTTCTTACTGCTACGCTCCCGATCACTCAACTGGCGCGAGGGTAATCACTTCACCCGGCTGAGTGGTGAAGGACAACTCGCCCCCGACAAGCACCTCTTTCGCACTGCCATTACGCGTGACCCGGACTTTCCTGTCGGCCCAGGGATTCTGCACAACACAGGGACGTCCCTTCTCGCTAACGATCTTCACACCGGCCACCGCGCCATCCTTGAGCTCTGCCGAGACGAGGAACGCGCCATAGGCCCGGAGGTTCGTAAAGCGTGCCGGCTTATCCTTCGGCCAGACCGGGAACAGGCGCAGGATGCCTTCGTGGCTTTGCAAAAGCATTTCGTTGAGGGTATTGGGGACGGTGGAATTATTCTCCAGGCCGCCACCGCCACACCACATCCGGCCATTGGCTGAAGCCCTGCCGCTATACTCGTGGAGCTTGCCCAGCAACATAGTGGGATCGTAACCGACCCGCGCGGCGGCAGGGAAGAACGTCGAGGAACCATTGCCATCAAACCAGCGCTGCATGACGTCTATGGTGTTCCGGGCGACCTGAATTAACTCAGGGTCGCTCCCCAGTCCAATGCCGTTGGCCGGATAGATATGCTGGATACCCAGGGTATTGTCAGGCCACCACGCCGTTCCCTTTTCAGTATAGCGGAACACCGTCTTGCCATTCCTGGTCTGGGTCGCAAACGGGCTGAGATGATCCCTGATATCCTGCCATTTTTCGCGACGATCGGCATCCACGCCAAGTTCCCGGCTCATGTCCAACGCCACATTCATCACATTCCGCACCAACCCCAGCGAGACAATGGAATTCGTATCCGGTCCCGACCCTTCGTGGATGGAGTCGTTGCAGATCACATAGCGGTCGCCACTTGGCCTTCGTAGCCCATCGGGCGATGGCGCGCCCGATGAAGGCGAAGTAGGCTCGATCTTGAGGTAATCTTCCCAGAATTCAGCGGTGGCCAGTACCAGCGGGTAAACGCGCTTGCCATACGCCACATCACGGGTCATCCCCCAGCGCATGGCGATATTGACGACCACATAGGCGGCATCGGACTTCTGGCCGAAGAATACCCATTCTCCCGCCTCCCCGCCCCACAGCTGCCCCTTCGGACCACTGTAGACAGGGAAATACACGCCCCGGCACTTCAGGAACTTCTTGGCGTACTCGCGGCACTTCTCCATCAGGGCCAGCGGCGGCGACTCATAGCCA
>JBAXRC010000012.1:0-13700 GCA_037131415.1 bacterium
GTTCGAGGGCGGGTTTCATCATTCCGAAATAGTTCCCCAGATGCAGTTTTCCCGAGGGCTGGATCCCTGACAGGATCCGCATTTTCTTCTTATGTTCCATGAGTGTGCTCGTTTCCGAATTCAAAGCGCCTGACTGTATCGCAAGCGCCCTTTTTCATAAAGCGTTTTCCGCTGTTATCCGGCAATCCTCACCATGAGAATCGTTGCCGGAGCCCAACTTGAACTTGACGGTCGAGCCAGAGGCGGTGAAGATGCCCCTCTTCAAGTCGGAATCATTATGAAAGTTTTGCTAGTTGCAGGAGTAGGCGAACGGCCGGAGGCCCATCTTTTTCCCGCTTTGGCGGCCAGGGGGGTACAGGTTGATCTCCTCTGCGACACGTCTTCCCCTTATTTTGATCCGCTCCGGGCCTCAGGGTTCCCCATGACCCACCTTAAATTGAAGGCCCGGCTTGATTCCAACGCGATTCGAACCATCCGGCGGATGCTCAAAAGCAACGCCTATGACATCGTTCACGCCTTCAACGGCCGTGCTCTCTCCAACAGCATGCTTGCCTCGACGGGTATTCCGGTCAAATGTATCGGGTATTGCGGAACCATGGGGCACCTGAATCGCTGGGATCCGTCCGCCTATCTCTCCATCCTGAACCCTCGCGTTGACCGCATCGTCTGCCTGTCAAAGGCGATCAGGAGCTATCTCCTTTCGAAACGACTTCCGGAACATCGTCTCGTCCAGATCTACAAGGGGCATGATCCGGCATGGTTCAGAGCCGCACCCCGTTCTGCCCTGAAGATGTTTGGTATACCGGACAACGCCATCGTGATCGGTTGCACGGCGAATACCCGCCCGATAAAAGGGGTGCCTGTGCTCATCGACGCCATTGGGCGCCTGGCGAGGGAGTGGCCTGTCCATCTTCTTCTGGTTGGCCAGAACAAGGATGGCGAACTGCATCGTCTTCTCGGAAATGGCGCCATTGCCTCCCGCGTCCATTTGACAGGATTCCGCATGGATGCTCCGGAATTGATGGGCGCCTGCGATGCTTTTGTAATGCCCACACTCCGAAATGAGGGATTATCCAAAGCCGTAATGGAAGCCATGTGCATGGGGGTGCCTGCTATTGTGTCAGCCGTGGGCGGCATGGTGGAATTAGTCGAGCATGGAAGAACAGGGAAAATTGTTCCTCCGGGTGATTCCCAAGCCCTGGCCGATGCCATTCAATATTATGCCGAGGACAAATCCTTGAGGGAAACCCATGGCCGGAACGGGCGGGAGCGCATTCTTTCATCATTCTCATTCCCTGTAATGGTGGATCAGACTATTCGGATGTACGAATCGCTCATGTAGCCCCGCTTTTACTCTTTACTGGAATATTTTTTGATAATTCTCTATTCTTAACCGGTTTTATGAAAAACTTCTGGCTATTGAAGTATATCCCCTTTGTGTGTTTTACCGGCCTGGCTCTGCTGGCGGGATGCATGACCGCAACCCCAAAAACCAGTACCGCCCCTTTTTCGATCATAATGAAATCCGACGCCCTGTTTGTGGTCAATGACAGGACTGTTAACGCGGCCAATCTGATTAAAATTCTCAAGAGGGAGAAAGTCCCTAAAAATGAACCCCTTGTCATTGAAATGCAGGCCAACGTCCCCATCACGACGATCCGGAGCCTGACTCAAAAACTGGCAACCGCCGGTTATAAACCTTTTTTCAAGAGCTCACGCCATTTCAAGACGGAGACAGGCGGACGAGGTTCCTCCGGAGTCCTCAATAGATACAGCACCATCCCCTGATTTTTTCGTCGAATTTTCATCCGCAATGAACTCTACTCCATCACCTGAAGAACCGCCGGCCAAAGATACTCATCAGGACGAAGTCCTGCCCCATTCAAAAGGAGCGGTTTTTGGATTGGCTCTGGCCGCGCTGGGCGTTGTTTATGGCGACATTGGCACCAGCCCCCTCTATGCCTTTCGTCTTTGCTTCAATCAAGCTACCCCACCCACCGAGGCCGCTATTCTGGGAGTCCTCTCCCTGATTTTCTGGTCGTTGGCGGGACTGATTTCAGTGAAATATCTTTTACTTGTGCTACGGGCTGACAACCGAGGAGAGGGCGGTATTCTGGCGCTCATGTCTCTGGTTCGGAAAGATCTGCCATCATCTAGTTTCAAGCGGAATATGGTGATTATTGCCCTGGGATTATTCGGGGCGGCATTGCTTTATGGTGACGGACTGATCACTCCCGCCATCTCAGTTTTGAGCGCGGTCGAGGGGCTGAAAGTGGCCTCCCCCTGGTTCGCACCCTATGTCGTACCCATCGCGGTGTTAATTCTCGCCGGTCTTTTCTGGGTTCAAAAACATGGGACACAGAAAGTGGGCTCCGTTTTTGGTCCCATCATGGTGGTCTGGTTCATTACCATCGCCGCGCTTGGTCTGCCTCATATTCTTAGCATGCCAAGGGTATTTTATGCCGTGAACCCCGCATATGCCGTGCAGTTCTTTATCGATCATCAATTCCATGCGTTTGTGACCATGGGCACCATCTTCCTCTGCTTGACCGGAGGCGAGGATCTCTATCTGGATATGGGCCATTTTGGCCGCCTGCCCATCCGGATTGGCTGGTTTTACCTGGTGTTGCCCTGCCTTCTGATCAACTATTTTGGGCAAGGGGCTTACCTTCTGGCGCATGGACAAAGTTCCGCTGACACATCAAACCTGCTTTATCATCTGGCTCCCTCCTGGGCTTTATACCCCCTCGTCGTCCTGGCAACCCTATCGACCGTTATTGCCTCACAAGCCGTTATATCAGGAGCCTATTCCCTGACGCGTCAGGCCATGCAACTGGGCTTTTGTCCGCGTTTAAACATTATCCACACCTCTGCCAATACGATTGGTCAGGTTTATCTTCCTGCCGTCAATGGAATGCTGTTTGTAGGCACATTGACTTTGGTGCTTGGCTTCCGGAACTCAGACAGCCTGGCCGGGGCTTACGGGCTGGCTGTATCCATGACCATGTTGCTGACCTCGGTTATAATGTCCGTTTTCATTTTGCGCCACTGGAAGTGGAACCCCCTGCTCGCCGCCCTGGTCATGATCCCGATATTTATGTTTGACGTTACCTTCTTTACCTCCAATATCCTCAAGCTGAAAGCAGGCGGATGGGTGGGCCTCAGTGTCGCTGTTTTCATGTTCATCATCATGACCACATGGCAAAAAGGGCGGGAAATCCTGAGGCAGAAACTAACTGAGGAGAGCCTGCCGCTCCCCCTTTTCATCGAGGATGTGATTCGGAGCAAGCCCCTGCGGGTTCCCGGAACGGCAGTATTCTTAACCGGAGCGGTGAACATCGCCCCAAGAACGATGCTTCATAATTACAAGCACAACAAAGTGCTTCACGAGAATATAGTCCTGTTCAGCCTGATCAATGAAGAGCAGCCCCGGATCGCCGAGGCTGATCGGGTTCACGTTCAGCGGCTTGAGGCCGGGTTCACCCTGATCTCCGCACGCTATGGTTTTAGCGAAAATCCAGATCTGGCCCTGCTGCTCACTGGACTGAAGGTGGATGGATTGGATCTGACGCCCAATCGAGTCACTTTCTTTCTTGGAAGGGAGACCCTGATCCTTGCGCCAAACCGGACAATGCGACCCTGGCGAAAAAACCTTTTCGCATTTCTTTCGAAAAATGCACAGGATGCCTCTAAATATTTTAACATTCCGCCGAACCGGGTTATAGAGGTCGGAATTCAAGTCCAGCTATGAGTGACGACATGACAAGGAAAAACGCAACCCCGCTCCTGGGGCTCTCCCTAGCGGCACTCGGTGTTGTCTATGGGGATATCGGTACTAGCCCGCTTTATTCCACCCGCGTCAGTTTCAGTGATGTCTGTGGCGTTGTCCCAACAGAAGCCAATATACTTGGTGTCATTTCCATGATTCTCTGGTCCCTGATGCTTCTGATCACCATGAAATACCTGTTGCTCGTCCTGCGGGCCGACAACCGCGGTGAAGGCGGCATTCTGGCGCTGATGGCGCTGGTTAATCGCGACCGCCCCAAGGGACGCCTTACAGCCTTTTTCATAATCCTCGGGCTGTTCGGATCATCACTCCTGTATGGTGATGGGCTGATTACCCCCGCCATCTCGGTGCTCAGTGCCGTAGAGGGGTTGAACATGGGAACCGTCTCCTTCTCGCCTCGCGCCATTATCATAATCTCCCTTGTCGTCCTGATCGGTCTGTTCTGGATGCAACGCCATGGAACCCAGACGGTGGGTACCATTTTCGGCCCGATCATGCTGGTCTGGTTTTCATCCATTGCCATTCTCGGGCTGGTGTCGATCTGCAAAGCTCCCGAAATCGTAAGGGCGATTAATCCCTGGCATGCGGTTGAGTTCTTCGTGCAAAACCGGTGGCAGGCGTTTGTGACTATGGGTGCTGTCTTCCTGGCTGTCACCGGTGGCGAGGCGCTTTATGCCGACATGGGGCATTTCGGGGCGGGCCCCATTCGTCTTGGATGGTTTACCCTCGTCTTGCCCGCCCTCGTCCTGAATTACTGTGGACAGGGCGCCTGGATGCTGCACCAACTGGGGAATCCTGATGCGACAACCTGCGTTGGAGGCCAAATTGCATTAAAGCAGATGCTCGTTGCGAACCTGTTTTACCGCAATGTTCCACATTGGGCGCTTTATCCCATGATTGCCCTGGCTACCGCAGCTACCGTGATTGCATCCCAAGCAATAATATCAGGAGCCTTCTCCCTTACCCGTCAGGCTATTCAAATGGGATACTGTCCCCGCATTAACATCATTCACACCTCGGATAAAACCATCGGGCAGGTATATCTTCCGCAAGTCAATGCCCTGATGCTGGTGGGCACAGTGCTACTGGTACTCGGATTCAAGACCTCGGACAACCTGGCAGGAGCCTATGGTGTGGCCGTGTCGTTGACCATGCTGATCACCACCCTATTCATGATTGCCGTCATGCGTGAGATCTGGAAATGGCAGTGGGGTGTCGTGGGTCTAATAGCCGTTCCCTGCCTTGCTCTGGATCTGACATTTTGCGGCTCTAACTCGATGAAGATTGCGGAGGGTGGCTGGGTGCCCCTGGTCATTTCCCTGGCGTTCATAGTCATGATGACAACATGGCAGAAGGGGCGCGGAATCCTGGGGCTGAAGATGAAAGAAGCTTCGATTTCCATTGAGATGTTCATCGAGGATGTCGCCGCCACAAAACCCCATCGAGTCAAGGGAGTTGCCCTTTTCCTTACGGGAAATCTGAACGGAATTCCTAGAACGTTGATGCACAACTTCAAGCACAACAAGATCCTGCATCAGCAAATTGTTCTTCTGACTATCCAAAATGAGGACATCCCATTTGTGCCAGATGCCGAGCGATGTGAGGTCAAAGCCATGCCAGAGGGGTTCTATCAGGTCATTGTCCGGTACGGGTTCAGTGAATATCCGGATATACCGATGGCGCTAAGGAGCATGAACGTAGAAGGGCTTGATCTGGATCCCATGAAATGCACCTTTTTCCTGGGCCGCGAAACCCTGATCTTGGTGCCTTTACGAAATATGTTCACATGGCAAAAAAACCTTTTTTCCTATTTTTCACGAAATGCCTGGGATGCCTCGAAATATTTCCAGATTCCGCCAAACCGCGTCATTGAAATCGGTATTCAGATTGAATTGTAGGATTCCCTTCCCCGTTACTATCAAATGGATTTTGAAGGTCATTTGTCACTCGACAGTCCACCCTGCCGTTCGTTATCATAAAAATGATTTTAAAGGAGGATTCAACTATGTCGCGAATATTGTCCACAATCAAATCAGCCACGGTCATTCTCTCTGCCATCTCTCTGGGAGCCGGTTGCAGTGCGTTTCGTGCCTCGGTTCAAAATGACGACGTCGCGGCCGCGTCGGCCAAACCCATGGATACCGGGTATGATTTCGGCGATCTTCGCTGGCTCGGTGACACAGTTGCCGCAGACATGATCGCCACTTCCATCATCGGAGATGCGAGTCGAAAGCCCATCCTCGTAGTCATGGGCATCGAGAACCGGACGGATGAACATATTGACACCAAGGCGATTACCGACACCATGCGGACCAAGATTATTAACGCTGGCAAGGCTGATTTCGTCAACGAAAGCCGCCGGGATAATCTGATCAAGGAGCAAGGTTATCAGTTGGCGAACTGTACACCTGAAACCCGCACCATGATCGGCAAGCAACTGGGTGCCCGATACATGCTGACCGGTTCCCTCGTGAAGCTCACCAAAGACACCCCCCGGCAGGTACGGGTTTCCAAGCAGGAACAGGTTTATCTCCAGCTGACCGTTGAAGTTACCGATCTAGAAACGGGACTTATTGCTTGGACCACGCAAAAGGAGCGAGTCCGAAGTGCCAGAAAACCAATCATCGGATGGTGATTCCGCCGCCCCTCCGGCGGGAACGTCAGTCCCCCTCATGGCAAGGGTAATCAATCAAGGGTTCGTGTTCCTGCTGGCGGCCTTATGTTGTGCCGGATGCTCCACCGCTCCGTTGGACAATGCTCGATCCCATTTTATTGCGGGACGACTTCAGGAGGCTGATCACGATCTGGCTATCCTCCCCCACAACGGTAATAGCGTGCTTTACCTGATGGAACGGGGAATGATCCGCCATCACCTTCGCGATTACACGAACAGCACAGCAGATTGGCTGGAAGCTGTCCGTCTTGAAAAAGCACTTGAAGTTCACAGTGTTAGCCGGGCCGGCACCAGCATGATCGTTAATGATGCGGTTTTGAGCTTTAGGGGATATCCTTATGAGTTCACATATCTACACGCTTTTCTGGCTCAGAATTTCCTGGCTCAGGGGAAATGGGAAGATGCCGCTGTGGAGGCCCGTAATATCGCCCACCGTCTGGAGAAGCTTGATGAATTTCCTGATGACGCCTTTTGCCGTTATCTGACCGGATTATGCTTTGAGTTGAACGGTGATGAGAGTAATGCCGCCATGCAATACCGGCAGGTCTTGAGACTGGAACCGGGCTCCGACTTGGATGCGACAACTGGCCGTTTCCGTTCCCCGACCGCGCCTACAAACTCTTTTGTTGCGGCTCCTGCGGAAGGTGAATTGGTCTGCCTGCTTGGATTTTACGGCACCTTCGGAATGATTCCTGATCATGCCGATATTGTAATAGAGGGGAAGACCGTTGGATCCAGCCGAACGCTTGTCAGGAGGCTTCAGCTTGAATGCGCCAGCAGCCAACGCATGGCTGCCCGTCATGCCACCAAAAAACTGAGCCGTATAGTCCTGAAGGAGGCGATCGCAGAGGCCGCAGAAACCCATAATCAAAATCTCGGGGAACTGCTTCGCGTGATCCTGTTTTCCATGGAGACCAATGACAACCGGAGATGGGAAACCTTGCCTGCTAAACTTGCGGTCGCCCGTGTTCCCTGCCCTGCGAATGGCATGCGTTTCGACATTGAATTCAAGGGGGCTTCCGGCACCGTTCTTAAACGAATGACACTCTCCGGTCCGTTTATGAGAAAAAACAAAATGAGCGTGGCGATTGCCAGTGACAATCCCTAGAAAATCATTTTGTACACACCGTAGAGGAACACGATCGCCAGAAACAGCATGAGAAGTGCCCTGTTCCGTTGAACCCGGAGTTCCTGCCGGAGCGGTCGCACGGAATGCAAGCTTCCGCTTCCGAAATAAGTGGTAAACCGTTGGTCTGTAACAGCCTTTGGAACCCGCATGTCGCCAGTTTCAGCCGGGAAATTCTGGACAGGACGAAGACCGGCGACCATAAGTTGCTGTTTATCAGCAATCGCATCAGTCGAGTCCTTCAGGATTCCCTCCGCGGCCGGACGTGCCAGATTGGCTTCGCCCTTCAAGGGTAGACCCGTCACCCGGCGCAATTGCTTCAAGGCCTGATCCTGATCCGGAGTCTCAACAGCCTTGGAAATGCCCTTGATGTCGTTTTGGACACGGTCAAGCTCCCTCTGGAGAGCATCGAGCTTCTCCTGCAAACGGGGATTTGTTCGACCTGCCCGCCTCATGATGATTTAGCGTCCCTTCAAGACAAGCACGATTGCCGTGATCACAATCGTGATGATAAGCGGAAGACTAACAGCAAGACCCACCTTCATCCAATATCCAAATCCCTTGGCAGGAACAAATTCGCCCTCCTCCTCGTGGGGAGTTTTCGCGCGGGATTCATCAAACAGGCGGATCGGGCCACCAACCGCTTCCACCGTGGCTTGAGCCTTCACGAAATCATTCCGGATTCCATTAATCTGGGTAACAGCCTTGTTTAATTCATCACGGAACGTCTCATCAGTCCATTCGGCGTCATTGATCTGCTGTAGCTCATCAAGGTCGGCAACAAAGCGGTCCCGGGTAAGGGAATAGACTTCCACTTGACGGGCCGCATGTTCACCAAGCTTCTGGAGCGAGACAATACTCTCGGACAGGCGAGCCGCCATTTCCTGTTTGCCCCGTTCATATTCCTCCTGTTTTTCAAGGAGATCCTCCAGCATATGCTTTTCGCGTTCCATCTCGCCCTGCTTTTGCTTCAGTCTCTCTATTTGAAGCTTGGCGGAGGCCATCTGCGTATTGACTTCCTCGCGGTGTCGCGCCATCCGGGTCAGGTTTAGGTCAGAGATGGGGCGGATTGGCATCTCATCCGATTTCAAAGAGGGAATGCCATCGACACCCGAACCTAATGCAGCGCCCTTGGTGGACCCATGCCGCGACAAGTCATCGTCAAAAAAATCTGTACCCATGATATACGCTCCTTGCCCTCGTTAAAACCCAAGCCCCTAACAGTCGACTCGCTACAAGGCAGTAAGTTACCAGCGCCTTCCGCCCGATTCAAGCCCGTGTTACTCGGAGTTCCCATCGGGAACCCAGAGGCTTTGTCCAACTTTCACGTCCTCCGGTGTTTTTAGAACCTTGCGATTTGCCTCGAAAATATCACGCCACCGTGCTTGTGATCCATAGATTCGGGCAGCAATTTTACGGAGGTTATCCCCCTTTTCGATCCGCACCAGCTTGCCCGCTGGACGCAACGCGGGGACGGGGATGCTGCTTTTGTCCAGTTCACGTGAAGCCTGATCCCCTTCCGCGGCATATTTCGCACGGAGAGAGTTGAGTGCCGTGCGGAGATGGTTTGCCTGAGCCTCCAGATTGCTGACTTTGATTTTGAGGGCTGAATTTTCTGTTTCCACGGCACCCATCCGTTTGAGAATCGCCGCCTGATTGGTGAAGACCGTCCCCACATAGGCAAGTTGCGCTTCCCTGATGTGGGCCTCTATCATTCCCCGTTTTTCCGTGTTGGGGCGAAGGGCCAGGTAGCGCTTGAAGTGAAAGAGGGCTTCAGGGAAATCGGCCTTCTGATCCAGCAGGAAAGCCAATCCGAGATGGGCGCGCGCAAGGGTCGGATTTGCGTCCAGAATCGACTCGTAGGTCAGTCGAGCCCCCGCCAGGTCTCCGGTTGTTTCCTGATCTCTGGCTTTTTTCATGGCGGGATGATCCCGTTCAGCCTCATCCGAAATACGGGTTTTTTCACCGCGCCCGGTGCCGAAAGCCAAAAGGAGCAAAACGTAAATTGTCGTTCCGGTGATATTCATTCCCGCGCTTCCAGGATTTTCCGGGCCGCCTCAATGACCTTCCCGGCAGGAATCCCATCCATGCATTCAACCGATTTCAAGGGGCACACTCTAGCATAACAGGGGCGACACGCCACATCTGTTGTGATGACCCGGTGCCTCCCGCCGTAGGGACCTGTCCGGCAGGGATCGGTCGGGCCGAACATCGTTACCACGGGAACATGCAGGGCCGCCGCCATGTGAAGCGGTCCGGAATCGTTAACCACAACCATATCCATCTGCTTAAACCAGCCGCCCATTTCTACCAAGTTCGTCTTGCCGGCAAGATTCACCACCCCGGCGGTCCCCTTCCCTGTCAGAAGGGCGGACTGAATCCGGGCGCATATCTCATGATCCGCCTGGCTTCCGAACAGGTAGATCGAGGCATTAAATTCGGCGCGCAGCGCGGCGGCGGTTTCAATGAAACGGGCGACAGGCCAGTTTTTATTGGCCCGTCTGGAAAGCGGAACGATGGCAATACGCGGGCGGGGTTCGTCGCAAGGTTGCACCGGAAATTGGACGGGAAAGACGACGGGTAGCATGGGGAGGCCAAGATGCCTCACCACATCCAGGTTTTCCTCAACCGCATGCCTGTTTTTGTTGCGGATTCCGGCGACTGCGTCATAGAACAACCATGCGCCTTCCCTTTGGAAAGAGGGACCGATCCTTCTGACACCACGCGCCATCCACCCTGCAAAGGCGCTTTTCAAAAGCCCCTGCAGGTCAATCACCAGATCGTACTGATGCAATATGATACTCTTGCGAAACGAAAGGGCGTTGGTCCAGAAATGGCGCCGGGGAAAAGGGATGACCCGTGAAACAATCGGGAAGCACTTGACCAGCTCCACATATTCCGGCTGAGTTACCCAATCCACATCGGCATCAAGAGCCTGCTTCAAGTTGCTGACAGCTGGAAGAGCATGGAAAATATCACCAAACGAGCTGAGCTTGATGACCAGTATTCGTTTCCGGGGATTCATACGTCGATGATCGGCCCCTTCCCCGGTGGCGGAGTGCGTGTGCGCACCGGTTCCGAATAGGTTGGCTTCGTGGGCGGGTTCCGTGTGCGATGCCGGCTCCCGCGCCGGTTCCCGCCCAGTATCAGGGATACCACGCTGATGATCAGGGAGGCTCCCAGGGCAGGCCAGAATCCTTCCACATGGAAGCCCGGCACAAGCTTGGACGTCAGGATCAGGAGAATCGCATTGATGACAAACATCATGAACCCCAGCGTCATGAGCACCAGCGGCAAGGCCACCATGACGAGGATGGGTTTGACAAGCGTATTCAGGATCCCGAGGATCATGGCGGCGACCAGCAGGCTGATTCCATCATCGTAATACACGCCATGAATCATGGTTGATGCCCAGACGGCAACGGCCGTGAGCATCCATCGGGTGAACATATCACTCAGGCGATTGCCCGCATGGAGAGTCGATTCAGGATTCAAGGGTGTGGCTCCGCCGTGACTGTTTTTTGACCGAATGCTTCCGTTTATCGTCCAGCATCCGTTCCTTCTGTCGACGCGAACGGCGCCGCTTCTGTCTTCGGATCTTTTCAGCCTCCTGCTGCCGGGCACTTTTCTGGCCCAGAATCCGTTCCTCAATCCGGTCGCACAACTCACGCCTGGCCAGGAATCGGTTTAGTTCCCTCGAGCGTTCCCTCTGGCATTTGACCTCCAGCCCGCTGCGGGAATGCCGGAGTTGGACACAGGAGGATGTTTTGTTGAGCTTCTGCCCGCCTGCCCCGGCCCCCAGGATAAAGTTTTCGATAAGGTCAGATTCCCTGATGCCAAGCTTAGCCATCCGCTCTTCAAGCGCAGAGCGTTTTTCAGCAGTAACATAGGCATCAGACATAGGGAGGCTCCATGCATTTCGAAAGGTAGTGTTCCAGCTCCCGCCCGTATTCCGTGTCCTTGCCCATGTGAACCAGTTGTTTATGGACATGTAACACCCCATCCGGTCCTGAGTCTGCCTCGCTGGCAGTAGCGAAACGCCGCGCAGGATCAGCAGCCAACAACCGCCTCAGAGTGTGGACAAAACGCTCATTCTGGCTCACGTACAGGGGAAGATACCCGTTCAAATTGTCGGCCAGCTTAAGCTTGAATTGGAGTAGTTCACTTTCGTTCATGGTGGGATCGCAAACAGGGGCTCCCCTCAGCATTTCAAGACAGACCAATCCGACGCTGAAGATGTCCGACTGGATAAGCGGTGGCTGCCGTCGGTGGATTTCAGGCGCCATGTAAAGCGGCGTTCCAAGCAGCCAAGATGATTTTTCTCCAGCGGAAACAGCACGTCCGAAGTCGACGAGTTTCACGTATCCGAGTCGGTCAATCATCACATTCCCGGGCTTCACGTCACAATGCACAAAACCCATGGCGTTCAGTGCCTCGAGCCCCCGCAACATCATGCGCATGATGTAGATGGCGATACCGGGCTGGATTCGGGTGATCTTTCCGTCCAACTGGAATATGACATCCGTAAAACGGCTCCATTCCTCGCGGGTGCTTTTAAGTCGCGCACGTTCCAGATGGGCTCCATCCATGAATCGCTTCAGATCAAGGCCGTCAATGGCTTCCATCTGGAGGTACCCGATCCCGTAAGTTTCCTCATAGCTATCACGGGCCACCAGATTGGGGCTCTGCATGGCCTGCAGGCGGGACGTCTGGACTGCGATACGTCCCATGTCGGTCCAGTAGGGTTCAGGAAGCGGGTAGTTCGAAGGATCAAACAGCTTGATGGCATGCCGGGTAACGCACCCGCGGGCGCCCTGCCGCAATCCCAGGAAGACGATCCCCTGCCGGCCCCTTCCCAACTCCCGGAGAAACTGGTAGGCAACGGGATAATAGATCGCGCGGGCACGGATGATTGTCTTGAAGTTCTCGGCAAGCTGGAGGGACGTCATCTTGCCGCCCCCCCCTGAGGAAAGTATCGGAAGAGAGTTCTCCATCGCCGTTTCAAGCGCCGTGTCTGTCGTCATTATATCTTTTTCCGGGGCGATTTGGCCTTTCCGCCCAAATTGGGAAAATTGACCTTGGGTGCATGGCGGTGAAACTCCTGGATGCTGCATACTTCGATGCGCCTGGAGTCTTTCATCGCTTCCAGTCCCATGATGGCCGCCTGCAACCCGTGTACGGTCGTGGTGATGGGAATTCCCCGGATCACCGCGTGAGATCGCATTTTAACCTCGTCAAACCTCGGGATGGGACCGCTGGACGGGGTGTTTACAATCCAATTGACCTGCTTTTCCTCAATCAGATCCACTACATTCGGCCGCCCGTCGGCAATGCGGAACAAGGCTTGACTGCGGATACCATTGCTGCGCAGCAGGGTGCTGGTTCCCATTGTTGAAAAAATAGTGAACCCAAGATCGATCAGGCGTTTCGCTAATGGCAAAACGGCTTGCTTGTCCTCATCCCGGATACTCAGAAAAACGTTTCCAGAGAGAGGAAGCGGGTTTCCGGCGGCAATCTGGCTTTTCAAGAAAGCCATGCCGCCAGTCGAGTCAATCCCCATCACCTCACCCGTGGATTTCATTTCGGGAGTCAGGATCACATCCACGCCCGGGAACCGGGCAAACGGGAAAACCGCCTCCTTGACGGAAAAGTGCCGAGGGATGACTTCCTTGGTGAAGCCCATGTCCTTCAACTTGAACCCAGCCATGGAAAGCGCGGCCAGTTTTGCAAGGGGAACCCCGATGGCTTTGCTGACAAATGGAACGGTTCGGGAGGCCCGTGGATTGACTTCCAGAACATAGACGTGGCCATCTTTTATGGCGTACTGTACATTCATGAGCCCGCAAACATTGAGCGCCTTTGCCATCAGCAACGTACAGCGGCGGATTTCGTCCTTCACATCCTCCGTCAGGGTCGGGGGTGGAATCGTGCAGGCGCTGTCCCCGGAATGAATCCCGGCCAGCTCGACATGCTCCATGATGGATCCGATCACGGCGGTATCCCCGTCGGAGATGCAGTCCACATCCACCTCGACGGCGTTCTCAAGATATCGATCCACCAGTACGGGGCGGGTTGGCGACACCTCCACCGACTCGGTCATGTATTTGTGCAGC
>JBAXRC010000013.1:0-13613 GCA_037131415.1 bacterium
ACACCATCCAGGCGAGCTTTGCGCCGGACACCGTATTGAGCAATACGCCAAGCTGGTGGCTAGCGCAGGCAAACCCGGCATGGACAAATAACCTGAATGCCGCCGCAACAAACGATCAGGACGGGGATGGTCTCCAGACATGGGAGGAATATATCGCCGGCACAAACCCGACGAATCCGGCCAGCGTCTTTGGCCTCCAGATTGTCTGGACCAATAACGCGTGGCAGGTCTCCGTTCCGACCATCGAACCAGGTGCCCAGTACGCCGGGCTTAACCGGTATTACTCCCTTGAATCTTGCGCCGACCTCCTATCCGGCACCTGGACGCCGCTTCCGGGGCTGACGGACATTCGCGCCTCAGGTTCAGTCCTGATCTGCACAAATCTGACCGTCGCCACAAACTGCTTTTTAAAAGGGAAGGTACGGCTCGCCCCCTAGCAATGCCCCCCATCGTCTTCCTCCGCGAAAAACGCAGTAAATACCCGGAGGCGTCATCATCAAGAACTGCCATGGCCGCGACCCGATTCCCTTCTGAAAACCATTGACAGGCGCCACCCCTAAAGGCAAGACTTCCACCCATGGAAGATGCAAACTCTTATCTGGTTCTGTTCTTCGAGCCCATCCGGGCTTTTCTGGAAGACGACGCCGTCTCGGAAATCATGATCAATGGTCCCAACCAGATCTTCATCGAGCGGAAGGGGAAACTGGAGGCCACCGACGCCAAATTCGTCAGCGAGCCCGCCCTCCGGGCCGCCGCCACCAATGTTGCCAAGCATGTCGGCCGTATGCTGAACGAGGAAAACCCCCGGCTTGATGCCCGCCTGCCCGATGGCTCGCGCGTCCATGCCGTGATCCCGCCCCTCTCCCGCTGCGGCACCGTGGTCGCTATTCGCAAATTCAAGAAGGAGAAGCTGACCATCAACCAGCTCATCCAGTTCGGCAGCATCACCGAGGCTGGCGCCCAACTGATCGACACCATCGTCAAGCTCCACAAGAATGTGATCGTCTCCGGTGCCACCTCCTCCGGAAAAACCTCCGTGCTTAACGTGTTGAGCAGCTTCATTCCGGAAAAGGAGCGCATCCTGGTCATCGAGGATGCCAGCGAACTTCAGCTGCAACAGCCTCACACGGTCTGCTTCGAAACCCGCAAACCGGATAAGAACGACAAGGGCGAGGTGACCATCCGTGACCTGGTCCATTCCTCCCTGCGCCTGCGCCCGGACCGGCTGGTCATCGGTGAAATCCGCGGTGGTGAGGCGCTCGATCTCCTGCAGGCCCTGAACACCGGCCATGCGGGTAGCATGTCCACCATCCACGCCAACAGCTCCCGCGACTGCCTGTCCCGCATCGAAACCTGCGCGCTCCTGAGCGGAATCGACATCCCCCTCTCGGCCCTGCGTGCCCAGGTGGCCGCCGCCATCGACGTGGTGGTCCATACCGCCCGCCTGTCCGACGGCTCCCGCAAGATCACCGCCATTTCCGAGGTGCTCGGGCTGAAGGACGGCGAGTATCAGCTTCAGGACCTTTACCTGTTCAAGGTCGAGGGGATCGGACCCGATGGCAGTCTCAACGGCCACTTCACCGGAGCCGGGCATCTGCCCCGCTTCCTGGAAGATGCCCGCCTGCGGAAACTGCCGCTGGATGAGGAGATGTTTAAGAGTGGTTGATGGTTCATGGAAAAATGGAGGATCGTAATGAATAAACTGGTTAAGGGAATTGGACTGGGAGTCGCTGGCGTGGCGGCGTGTTTCATGGCGGGTTGCGCGACCATGCCGGGTGGTGTGGCCGCCTCTTCGACTCCGCTGGAAGGGCGTAGCTATCAGGTTCTGGGTTACACGGAAGCCACGGACAGCCGCATCTGCCTTTTTGGAATCCTCCCGATATCCAGCCACAACTCCATCCGGGATGCCATCAAGAGCGCGTCACGCAAGGTTGGCGGCGATGCATTGATCGAGGTGTCTGTTGAAGGCTACACCCAGTACTGGCTCCTCTTCAGCCGCGATGTGACGCGCGTCGAGGGAATCGGCATCCGGTTCACGAAGTAGTTCCGGCCCCCTACCTGCCGCCCGGCTCGTCCCGGATGATGGTATCGTGCAGGCAGTTGACGTCATCCCGGTCCGGGTAGTCGAGGGTGTAGTGGAGGCCTCGGCTCTCCTTGCGCATCAGGGCGGAGCGGATGATCAGCTCGCCCACATCGGCGATGTTGCGCAGTTCCAGGATATCGGGGGTCACCAGGTAGTCGAGGTAATACTGCCGGATCTCCTCGCGCAGGTTCCGGATTCGGCGGGCGGCCCTTTCCAGGCGCTTGTTTGACCGCACAATTCCCACATAGTCCCACATGCAGGTCCGGACCTCGTTCCAGTTGTGCTCAAGGACAATGCTCTCGTCACTGGGCACGGCGGAGCCGTATTCCCACTCTGGAATCGCCACGGACTGCACTGCACTGCGGGGTACTTCGGCCAGGTGGTCAGCCATCAGGGCGGCGCAGACGAGCGCCTCCAGAAGGGAATTACTGGCCAACCGGTTCGCCCCGTGCAACCCCGTGCAGGCCACCTCACCGCAGGCATAAAGCCCCGGCATCGCCGTACGCCCGTCCACCGTGGCCTCGACGCCGCCGCAGAAATAATGCGCCGCCGGCACCACGGGAATCAGGTCCTTGGCCATGTCAATGCCGAGCGACAAACATTGGGCGTAGATATTCGGGAACCGGTTGATCAGGAACTCCGCCGGGTGCTTGCGGATATCCAGATAGACGCACGGGGCGCCGCTCAGCTTCATTTCCCGGTCAATGGCGCGGGCCACAATATCCCGCGGCGCCAGCGAGCCCCGGGGATCAATCTGATCCATGAAGGGTTTGCCGGCCGCATCCACCAGGATCGCCCCTTCCCCCCGCACCGCCTCGCTGATCAGGAACGACTTGGCTTTCGGGTGATGCAGGATGGTGGGATGAAATTGGATGAATTCCATGTTCTTGATGGGCAGCCCGGCCCGCCACGCCATCGCCACGCCATCGCCGGTGGCGATGTCGGGATTGCTGGTGTAGAGGTAGACCTTGCCGCCCCCGCCCGTCGCCAGGATGGTGGCGGAGGCGCGGATGGCAAAAATCTCCGCTGTGACCTCATCCAGCACATACACCCCGACGCACCGGTTCCCGCCAGCCGGGGGGACCGGCCCGCTGCCGACGCGTGAGCCGCGATCGGCCAGCCAACCGGTAGTGATCAGGTCAATCACCATGGAATGATCCAGAACCGACACATTCGGATTGGACTGGGCCTGCGACAGGAGCGTCTTCTCCACCGCCCGCCCGGTGATATCCCCGGCATGCAGCACGCGCCGTTGGGAATGGCCGCCCTCGCGCCCCAGATCATAGACCGGCCCGTTCGCCGTGGACCGGGAGGAAAAAAGCAACCCGAACTGCTCCAGCTCCGCAATTTCGGCGGGCCCGTTGCTGATAATGTCCCGAACCACATCCTCGTGGCACAGCCCCGCCCCGGCGTCCAGGGTATCGGCGACATGCTGGGAAAAACTGTCGTCCGAGTCCATCACGCAGGCGATCCCGCCCTGGGCGTAGTTCGTATTGCTCTCGGCGCGTTCCTTCTTGGTCACCACCAGCACCCGCCCGTGCCGCGACAGGTGCAGGGCCGACATCAACCCCGCAATCCCGCTCCCCAGCACCAGATAATCGCAATCCATGGTTCTCATAGTGATGGAGGCGATGATAAAGGGTTCCCCCACACCGATCAAGGAACATGAGAAGCGTGGTCAGGCGGCCAGCACCGAGCTTTCTTCCTCCCGCGCAGCGGATTGAATTCTTTTCTTCCCGCATCCTGTACCAGAGGGGTATGCTGTGAGGCATGAAGGCAATTCGCCATCTGACCGGCATCCTGATCCTGGCCGCCCTGCCCGCGCTCGCCGACGCACCTCCCACACGCCTGCTTTACCTCCAGGCCGGACTTGCCTCGGCGGCGCAACGCACCAACACCCTCGCCCTGCTGGAGCGGGTCGCCGCTGAAGGCTATACCGGGGTCGTGTTCACCGACTACAAATTCATGCGCTGGGATGACCTCCCGCCCGGGTACCATAAACATTGGCAGGAACTGCACGACACCTGCAAACGCCTGAAACTGAAACTCATCGCCGGCGTCATGCCCATGGGATATTCCAACAGCCTGCTCAGTCGGGACCCCAACCTGGCGGAAGGGCTCCCCGTCCGGAATGCACCTTTCATAGTCCGCAACGGCATGCTCGTACCCAACGAAACCATACCGCTCGCAAACGGGGGATTCGAAGGGACACCGCCCCGGGCCCATTGCCCGAGGGGTTGGAACACGCCCGACCAGCCCGGCCTGATTTCCTTTGTGGACTCCAACACCGTGGCGGAAGGCCGTGCCTCCCTCCGCATGCAGGACGTGGCCCGGCATGAGTCCCGGCACCGCCATGCCCGCATCTGGCAAACCCTGCACCTGAGCCCCTTCCGCAACTATCATGTGTCGGTATCCGTCAAAACACTCGACTGGAATGGCGGGGACACCCGCATCATGGCGCTGGGCGAAAATGGCCAGCCGCTGAATTTCCAGATCCTCCCGCTCGACCGGACCCAGGATTGGAAGCGGATTGACATCACCTTCAATACCCTCGACTCCACCGACATCACCCTCTATCTCGGGACCTGGGACGGGAATACCGGAACCATCTGGTGGGATGACGTGAAGGTGGAGCCCGCCGGATTTGTCAATGTGCTCCGCCGCGGGGGAACCCCCCTGACCCTGACCAGCCCGGCAGGCGGGGTCTCCTATGAAGAGGGCCGTGATTTCGAAATGATTCGCGACCCGCTGATGGGCATGGATCCCTGGGCAGGCGACTACACCTCCTGGCACACGCCTCCAACAGTCCGTATCCTGCCAGGCGGAAGACTTCAGGAAGGGCAGCGCGTGCGGGCCAGCTTCTACCATGCGGTCGTCATTTACGAGGGCTCGGTGGCCTGCTGCATGAGCGATCCGGGCGTGTATACAATCCTGACGGACCAGGCCCGGGTGGTCCGCGACGCCATCCAGCCCGACGGCTACATGATGATGCACGATGAGATCCGGTGCCAGGGGTGGGATGACTCCTGTGCCCGCCGGAACCTGAATCCTGCCGAAATCCTGAAGGACAATGTCGGCCGTTGCGTGGCGATCCTGAATGATACCGATCCCGGCAAGCCGCTTTACATCTGGTCGGACATGTTCGACCCCTTCCACAATGCCCGGACATCAGGATCCTATTTTCTCGTGAAAGGCAACGCGCCCTGGAGTGGCGCCTGGGCGGGACTACCGGCGGATGTGACGGTCGTCAACTGTCAGATGCGGGCCAAAACCCGGCGCGACACGCTCAAGCACTTTTCCAGCCTGGGCCACAAACAGATCCTGGCCGGCTATTATGACGGAGATCCCGCCATGATCCGGGACTGGCTGAAGGATGCCCGGGGAATTCCCGGCATCGAGGGCGTGATGTACACCACCTGGCGCAGTGATTTCACGCGCACCAGGGACTTCCTGAAAGCACTTCCTTAGCCCGGCTCAATTTTTAGGAATGAACAGCTTCTGGCCCACGCGAAGGGTGCTGGACTTGAGGTTGTTGGCCTGCTTGATGGAAGTCATGCTGACCTTGTATGCCGCGGCAATGGCCGAGAGGCTCTGCCCGGACTCCACCACATGTTCATAGCCAGTCTGCGAGCTGCCGCTGCCGCCGTGTCCCTTTGACCGGCCCGTGGAACTTCCGCCACCGGAGGATCCGACCAGGGTGGCCACCTTGTTCACAATCTCCTTCCGATCCGCCTCCCGTGCCGTGGCCAGGGACTGGACCTGCCGATCCAGGGTATCCAACCGGTTCCGCACCACGACATCATCCTTGGAGGAACCACGCGCCGCCCCGATATCGCGGGTCAGGGCTTCCTGTTCCATCTCGATACCCCTCATCTTTTCCTGGAGCTTCTGGACATCTTCCCGCATCCGTTCCATATCCGCCTGCTGCTGCGCCATGGTGTTCTGATCCACCATCGTGACGCACCCGCCCGACAACAGCAACCCGACGCTCATCATGCCCGTGAAAACCCATTTCATGTTTTGATGCTCCTCATAATCCTTATCCCATCACCCCTGCTTCACAATGCTCTCGTCATGGGATGCTACAATTGACTGTCCCGGCTCCACAACCAAAAAGCGGGCCGGCTCCCACTGCCCATTGACAAACTCCCGCACCAGCGAGGGTTCCCCCTCGAGCTCATCACAACGCCAGCCCAGCCACCGGGCGCATTCCCGCGTATATTCCTTGAACCGGGAGGCGTCACCGATCCCGAGATCGACATAGGCGGCGTTGTTGTATTCCTTCATCCACCCCTGCTCCATCTCCATCAGGTAGTCGGCATTGTCCTCGCCATATTTCTCCACGTACTCACGCCGCAGGAGTTCATGCCGATCCTTGCCCGGTTGGACGGAACATTCAATCCAGCCCGGCGTATACCAATAGGTGCCGGGATGGGAATCAAAATAGGCCCGGTACCGCTCCTTGGACCCCAGGAACAGGGTAATGCAATCATGGGCACGGGGAATCACCAGGCGCTTGTTCCGGGCGACCACCCCCGCCGCGCCATTGCTGCACAACCCGTACCCGAGCAGGACGGCATCGCACTCATCCGGCGCCGAATCGACCGCCTTCTGGAGTTCCGCCTTCAAGAGTTCGGGCGTATTGTGAAGCCCCTGCTTCATCCAGTGGAAGGTGAAGAAATGGGGCGAGAGCGAGGCGAAATAGCACAACTCCCGCCACAACACATGACAAGCAACCAGATGATATCGCGCCACGCTATCCCCCCTGCCAACCGGTGTTACTTTCTGAAGGGGATCGGAAGTGCCCTGTCCGTCCCGCGATCCACCGTCCCCCGCTGATCATCTTTCCCGTGTTTCTTGAGACGGGCAATGATCATGGCGGCCCGCAAACTGTTTTCGAACTCCGGATCCGGATCCAATCCCAATTCCAGGGCGCGACGGTAAAACTGCTGCGCGTCACCCGGCTCCGGAGCCATCAGCGATATCAGAATCTGCGCCATGTTGTAATTCAACTCGGCCGATTCGGGATTGAGCTTCAACGCCTTCTCCGTGGCCACGCGCGCCGGACCGATCTGCCCGAGCCCCATGTAGGCCGTTCCCAGCGTCATCAGGGCATCGCTATTCGTGGCATGCTTCACATCGAAGGGCGTGAGCACAAACACGGCGTCGCCGAATTTCCCGTCGCGACAGAAGGCCACCGCCAACTGGACAACGAGGCCGGATTCCGAAGGCATTAATTCGACGGCCTCGCGAAGCAGGGTGATCGCCTTGGCCAACTCCGAGCGGTCCATCAGGCGCCTCGACTCCGCTTTCACGGCCGATGCCACCGCCTGGCACAGGGTATTGGTTCCCTCCGTGATGCCGGCCCGGTTCAATTTAGCCTCCAGCTTCGCCACCTTCCGCAACAGTGTCCTGTTGGCTTTCTCCGACCGGTCCAGTTCTTCGCGGTACTGGTCCCGCTCCTCTTCAAGCGCCTTGTCATTGGCAACAGAGGTCCGGTTCGGTTGCATTGAAAGGGCCGCGCGCGCCTCACGGAGCTCGATCAGGAGCGACTGGAGCCGCGCCGCCTCGTTGGTTTCGCCCGTCACGGCGGGACCCTGGCTGGTTAAATCCTTGCTGTCGCGGAGGGACGACTCCAGTGCCGCCAGTTGATTCTGGCATTCCGCCACACGATAATTCACCATGGGCGCCTGCCACCCTGGATACTCCGCCTGAATCCGGCCATACAAGCCCAAGGCAGCCCGATAAGCCACCGCCGCCTCGGCATCATGGCGTTCGGCATGTGCCAATTCGGCATTGACCACCGATTCATACGCCTTCCTGAGCAATTCCCCTGCCTGGGAGGGTGTATTCGTCGCCGCCGCCAAGCCCCTGCCCGGCGTCCCCAACACCACCAAGGCCGCCGCCATCATCACCAGTTTCCATCCGTTTTTCATGCGTCATCCTCCCGATCAAGCCGGTTTAATACCCGTAAGATTTACCATAGAGCCAGGGAGGGACCGAGAAGAAAATACGGTATTCAAGAATTCCTTTATGTTTCCTGAAGGCCGCGGTAAACTTCAGGCCTTTTTACACAACTCACATCAAAGGCGGATCATGACACAGGCAGCAGCGGGACAGAAGGTTCGGGTTCACTACACGGGCAAGCTGGATGACGGGACAGTCTTCGATTCCTCATCCGGAAGCGACCCCCTCACATTCACCCTTGGCAGCGGCGAAGTCATTCCCGGTTTCGACAAGGGCGTCCTCGGCCTTGCCCTGAATGAATCACGCACGGTCAAGATCCCCTGCGTTGAAGCCTATGGCCCCTACCAGGCGGAGATGGTGGTGGAACTTCCCAAAACCGAAATCCCGGCGCATCTGGCGCTCAAGCCCGGTCAGCGCCTGCAACTCAAGTCCCCCCAGGGCATGCTGGCGGTAACCGTCACCGGCGAAACGGACTCCACCATCACTCTGGACGGCAATCATCCCCTCGCCGGCAAGGATCTCACCTTCGACCTTCAACTCATCGAGATCCTGCCCGCCTAAGCGGGAGAATGGAAAACGAGAACATTGCCAATGTAGTGTCTCGTAGATGGCTGGTGTTATGTACATGCCTATTTGCGGCGGAAGGACGGGATTCACCGCCCGCTGCGCTCGAGGCGCGGAGACACAGAGAAGAAAATACAATGTGGCGAGAATCTCATCCACGGAAATACCGTGGCTGAAATTCTCGCCACGATTCTCGGAGGAATGCAAAAAGGGAGAGGAGAGGTCTAGATCGTGGAATCGCCACCTCTTTCTCTTTAAATTCCTCCCACCAGAGGGGTTGCGGGAGTCGAGTAGGCAAAGGGGCTTGCGCCCCTCCGCCTCTCACAGAACCGGACTTGTGGGTCACACATCCGGCTCTTCAAAATGTTATCCAAGGCTGAACACATATTGTTGTCCCTCCAAGACCGATAGGACTGGCACCTTGGGGTGGCGTTTCCGCCACAAGTCCAAGACCGACACAAGTCGTTCCGCGAACCAGGCATTCGGGTATGCTCGATGTAATCCGCGCATATTACCCTTGGCCCAGAGGCCTTTCCGGCTCCATGCCGTTGTTGCTGCCATTCCCACTGCTACGCCTCGCCGCTTCAGATGACGAAACAGGAAACGCGGTCGCTTTCGCTGGCGCACGATGATCGTCCGCAGTCTCCTGCGGATGTGGGCATCGTAATGTTCCCAGCGGCTCGCGGCCGGTCGGGTGCACAAGTCAAAGTACGCCTCCCAGCCTCTCAGATATTCGTTCAACCGTTCCATACAGTTTTCCAGCGTGTTGCCCCACACGCGAGGGGTAAGCTCGCGTATCCGGTGCATGATGCGCTGGTGCGACCGTTCCGAAAGGTAGACATGTACTGATTTATCTCGCAACGTCACGAGACGAAAGCCAAGAAAATGCACTTTGTCGGGGGTGCTCACACAGCTTTTCTCCTCGTTAAGCTTCAAGCGCAGTTGCCGCTCGATAAAGCTCCGGATTCCCGCCATGACTCGCTCCCCTGCCCTTTGACTACGCACATAGATGTTGCAGTCATCCGCGTAGCGGACGAACCGCAACCCGCGTTGTGCCAGTTCCTGATCCAACTCGTCTAAGACGATATTGGATAGAAGCGGGCTCAAAGGGCCGCCTTGCGGCGTTCCCTCCTCAACGTAGACCTTTGTGCCGTCAGGCATAACCACCTTCGCTTTCAGCATCCGATGTATCAGCTTCAAGACACGGCCATCTTTTACTTGCTGACCCATTCGGGCAAGCAGGCGTTGATGGTTTACGCGGTCGAAGAACTTGGAAATATCCAAGTCCACTGCCACGTTGTATCCCTCGGCCACATATCCCTTTGCTTCGGCTATGGCGGTTTGCGCTCCCCGTGTCGGACGAAAACCATGACTGCTATCGTGAAACAGCGGCTCAAAAATCGGTTCCAGCACCAGCCGGATCGCCGCTTGCACCCATCTGTCGATCACGTTAGGTATCCCCAGTCCCCTTTGACCTCCGTCGGGCTTGGGTATCCAAACCCGCCGAACGTCTCCGGGAATATAGGTTCCTTCCAGCAGCGCACGGCGAAGCTTAGGAAGCAATGATCGAACGTTCATGACCACTTCTTCCACGCTCTGCCCGTCCACTCCCGCCGCCCCCTTGTTGGCTGCGACGTTGAGCAGCGCTTCGGCCATTACTGGCCATGACGCCACTCGTTCAAGCAATCCCCCTGTCGGCGGGATCGCTTCGGCGGTCAGACATCCCAACTTCTTGGCTTTGGTTATACGCCGCAACCATGCCTTTGCATCGGGTACGCCCAATGCCCTGACATGGTCGCGCCCCGTTTTAGCGGGGTTGTCGGTTAACACCATTTCCAGTTGTCGTTGTCTGACGCTTCTCATTCTGTCATCACCTTTGCTCCATCCCGTTTCCGGGACTTCAACGCTATTACGAGATGATCCGACTACTCCACAGGCTTCGCCGTGCCGTTACTTCTTCCAGCGCGTCTACCCCTCTTGGGGACCCATGGAGTTCTCCTGGGGTAAGACTGAGCATCTTCCTACCACTCCCGTCATCTTTACCTTATCCGGCACTGCCGAAAATCGGGCTTCACGTTGAAATGCACGCTCACCCATCCGAATAGGCCTATAGATGCTTTACTGTTCGTTCGGTGCGGCAGTCTTCTTCCAGCTTCCACTCCACCCAGCCTCACGGCCAAGCAGTTGCCTTCAGATTGCGGTTACCTCCGGCAGGCCCCGCAGAGAACTTGCTTTCTATGCTCATCTCCTATCACTCAGTCATGCCCAGCGCACATTTTCGTTCGGGCAGTAGCCCGAGCCAAAAATCCCGCAACACCCTTCGTGAAGAATAAACATTAATAATGATGGGCGATACACATCTGGAGTTGATTATTCCCGATTCCCCGGAAGGGTGTTTCGCGAATTTTTCGGCTGGTGTATCCGCCAGACGCAAAATTCGCGAAACATTCTCCCTGTCTTTCCTCTTCTCCTGATCAGTGTGAATCAGTGCAGATCAGCGGTGAAGTCTTCTTTCCGGGCACGCTCTCGCACGGTCCATTATGCACCGAGAATGGATGCAAATGGATCGTTCAGTATGTTTTGAATGATATGAGAAACTGAGATGTCTTGCAAGCATGAAAGTGGCCTGATTTTGGCGATGGGGACGGTAGGGACTTGAATGTTAACCGCGTCAGGACAACCCACCCCTGGCCCCTCCAAGGAGGGGAACGCCTTCGGGCCTATCAATCCCAGCTCCCCTCCCTGGAGGGGCCGGGGGTGGGTTCTTCTCCTGTCCTAACTCCCCTCCCTGGAGGGGAAATGCCTTCGGACTTTGCTCATCGCTCTGGATTATCCCTGGAAACCTAACCCACCCCTGACCCCTCCAAGGAGGGGAACTCCTTCGGTCCTATCAAATCCTTGCCCCCCTCCAAGGAGGGGAACTCCTTCGGTCCTATCAAATCCTTGCCCCCCTCGGATCGCAGGGTCACATCGTAACTTGTAACTTTTGCTCGATTCGGGAGAAGACTTCAACTGATCTGCGCTGATTTACGCTGATCCCCGCTTCGCCAAGGCTACGCAGGGCAGGCCGGAAAAGAAAAGAGAATGTTGCGGGATTTTCGTTCGGGAGTACCCGAGCCAAAATTTCCGCAACGGCTTTTCCCAAGAATCTGAAGAAATCAACTCCGGTTGTGCTTCGCATGGGACTTCTTCCCCCGGATCAATTCGAACATCGAACATTCAACGCTGAACATCGAAATAGGCTTCGCTCACTTTGTTCGAAGTTGGGAGTGAAAGGCTCATTTCCGCTATCAGCGCTCGCCACCCTTGCTAAGCTTCCGACGACGCTCCAGTTCCTCGACATCCACCTTGTCTTTGCCGCGCCCGGTGGCGGATTTGTTCCGGATGAGATCGTCATACCCGATGAAAGGCACCTCAAGGTCATCAATCTTGACGGTCTCGCGCCGTTCATACGCCTCATCAAATGCCACACCGGAAATGGCATTCATCACCTGGAGCTTCAGTGGCTCATGCCCCACTTCGACAATGCTTTTCGGCATCAGGAATGTACGGGCATCAACCTCCATCCTTGAAAACCCAAACTCGCAAAAGGCATCGGCTACAGACGCCGCCGTCTGCGGATCCATGGCTATGAATACATCAAGATCACCCGTGTACCGCGGGTAACCATATACGGCTACCGCATAGCCGCCAACCACAAGATGACGAACCTTATGCTTGGCGAGCAATGCCAAGAAATCGTGAAAGTCTTTGTGTAGCATAATTCGATCCCACAAAGCCGGCCCTTAAAAACTCAACTGCCTCAATTCGCCGTTGCGGCGAGACTTTCAACCACTCCGCGCCATCGGTTCGCTCGGCCTCAAACGCGCGGATCCGCGGCTTGCCCCGTTCGAATACAAAACCGCTATCGGACACCTGGTCAAAGCTTCTTTTCATCTTTTAATCTTTGCATAAATCATCCCCCCTCACCATCGAAATCCAGATCCAGAGGGGCGCACGACAGAACTGTCGGGGTTTTCCTGAAACTCAAAGACTGTCATCCCATGGGCAGTGTTTCATGAGCACAATAACCTGCATTTGCTTTTGTTTTAGAGGTATTTGCAAGATTGTGATTTTAGTTTTTTCAAGATTCCCGCGGAATGCTACTAGCCGATTTTGCCACCCCATTCCTCTCTTCTGGAGGGCGAAGCTTGCTGAGCCGTCTTCAACTTGAGAGCATTAAAAGCGAGCCATTCAGCGGGGCGTCTAAATACTACTTCAGCATCATCTTCACAATCGGATTGCTCCAGGTCTTGTTGACCTTCTCCTGGAATGCCCTCAGCCTCCGCACGCGAGTACGCAGGAAATCAGTTGTTGCGCTGTCGCGGTCAGTTGTTAAGTTGTTGAGTTGTTTAGTTGTTGAAGAGTGACCGAAGGGGCTTTCACTTAACAACTTAGCAACTGAACAACCAGCAACTGCCCCCCGGGGGGACAACTGCCTCTCGGCCTCGTCCAGAGAGGCCGAGAGCGCCGCGAGGCGTTTACCCATCAGGTCCACGGCAATGTTGCGGACGATCTGGCCGAAGTAGTCGTTGGCGGTGTAGTAGTCCCGGCGGTCACCCTTGACCCAGACACGCTGGACGGCTCCCCATTGTTCCAGCTGCCGCACCCCCATCGAAGCTGAGCCCTTGCTGATACCCAGGGCTTCCTTCATGTCGTCAAGGCCACGGGGTTCTTCGCTGAAGTAGAGGTAGGCGAAAATCTGGCCGACCACCCGCCCCACCCCAAGCGCCTGGGTGGTGTTGCCAGCGTCTTCGATGAAGCGGCGGGTGATGGGATGGTCTATAGGACTCATAAGGGAATGATGAAGAGAAGAGGGACTTCACCACTGATCTTCACTGATTTGCGCTAATCTGGACCCTTCGACGATGCTCAGGGCGGGGAAGAGAAAGAAAATGTTGCGGTGTCGAGTAGGCAAAGGGGCTTGCGCCCCTCCGCCTCTCACAGAACCGGACTTGTG
>JBAXRC010000014.1:0-13549 GCA_037131415.1 bacterium
TGGTGGCAACCTATATCCACCTCGCCGGAAAGCTTGGCGTCATGCTGGAGCTCGGATGCAGCAAGGACGCCACGGCATCCAGTCCCGTGATCCATGAACTGGCTAAGGACCTGACCCTCCATGTGGCGGCCTGCAGTCCAAAATATTTGGTTCCCGCCGAGGTTCCCGCGGATGTACTGACGGCCGAGCGTGAGATCTATGCGAAACAGGTGACGGGTAAGCCGGCCAACATCGTGGAGAAAATCGTGGACGGCAAGGTCAGCAAGTTCTTCGCCCAGGTCTGCCTGGTCGATCAGGGGTTCGTCAAGGATCCGGATACTTCGGTGACCAAGCTTCTGGAGGCGAAGGGCAAGGAAGTCGGCGATACGCTTACACTCCGCCGGTTTGTTCGCTGGCAGCTCGGCGAATAAACAGCCGAAAGGGCAAAGTGGACGGGCAGGGTACCCCCCTGCCCGTTTTTCTTGTACTTAGCCCGTTTCTGTCCCATGATCCGCACATGGCCACCGTCTTCAAATATCCCCGGCAGGCGAAACGACAACCCCAAGCTGTCTCGGATGGCGGAATTCCCATTGGCAAGTTGATCGGTCCCCTGCTGAAGTCCGTCAAACTTGATGAGCAATGCCGAATGGGAATTCTTGAGGAGAAATGGGAATCAACCCTAGGAAAGGCCATTGGCGCGCATGCAAGGCCGGGAATCCTGGCAAACAAGAACCTCACTATTTTTGTGGACAGCTCGCCCTGGCTCAGCGAACTGTTCCGAATGCAGAAAGATATACTCTTGAAGCTCCAAACAACCTTTGGACGCGATACCATACTCTCCGTCCGCCTCCAGCTGGATCCCGGAAAACCCTGACATATCCAGTCGTCCGGCGGCTTGACACTGCTTCATCGAACCCATAAACCGGATTGAGGGGAAGAGAGGGGGGAAGAACCAGGATTACAGGCGGACCCATACAACCCAACAATAGTGCCCCTCCCCTTTCAAAAATCATGTCGAACGGGAGCTCACAATCGGCCGCGTTTGATGATCACCGCTAGGATGGAGATATCCGCGGGTGTGACACCGGAGATCCGGGAGGCCTGACCGAGTGACTCGGGGCGGATCTTTTTCAATTTCTCGCGGCACTCGAACCGGATTACCTTGAGCTGGTCATAATCAATCCAGTCCGGAATACGCTGGTTTTCCAGCGAGCGTGCCTTTTCAACCTGAAGCGTTTCCCGGGCAATATAGCCGGCATACTTGACCAGGATTTCGATCTGAGATGTGACTAAGCGGTCAGTAATTGTTGTGGCAGGCAGGTCGTTATATGTAACCTCCGTTCTACGAAGGAGTTGCGTTAGAGAGTGGCCCTGATGAAAGGTTGTGTCAAGGCGCATCAGCTCCGCCTCTATGGACTGTGCCCGCCTTTCAAAATGCAGAAGATCCTGGGGGGGGGCAATTCCAATCTTTTTGGCAAAGGGCAGCATTCTGAAAATAGCATTATCCTGGCGGAGAAGAAGACGATGCTCAGCTCGGGAGGTAAACATACGATAAGGCTCATTCGTCCCTTTTGTCACGAGATCATCGATGAGGACCCCGATATACGCATCCCCCCGCCCCAGAACAAAGGGACCTTCGCCCCTTAGCTTGAAGACGGCGTTTACACCGGCTACGAACCCCTGGCCGGCGGCCTCTTCATATCCGGTGGTCCCATTGATCTGTCCGGCCAAGAAAAGATGCTCAACACTTTTCGATTCCAGAGTGTGCGTCAGCTGTGTAGGATCCGAATAATCATATTCAATAGCATAGGCGTAATCCGTCAGCACGGCGCGCTCAAGCCCCGGGATCGAATGGATCATGGCCGTCTGGATATCCTCAGGGAGGCTGTTTGACGTTCCGTTCGGATAAATCTCCGGCGTGTTGCGCCCCTCCGGCTCGAGAAAGATGTGGTGACTATCCTTGTCGGAGAATTTAACGATTTTATCCTCGATGGAAGGACAATAGCGCGCCCCTGTTCCCGTGATAATTCCCCCATACATCGCACTCTTAGCAAGGTTTTTCCTGATAATATCGTGAGTCTCGGCCGTTGTATGAGTGATGTGGCAGGGCAATTGGGATTTCCCTGGAGGCCAGGGCTGTAGTAGCGAGTCGCCAGAATGTTCCATGTGGAACAGTGGGAAGGCGGCTGACGTCTGGAGGTAGGAGTCAGGGTCAAGAGAGGCTCGAGGATCATGTTCCACGTGGAACAAGCTTTCCTTCGCTCTCGCTCCTGACTCCTGGCTCCTGACTCCCGACTCCTCCTGCAATGCATATGAAAAAAAGGGTGGCGGGGTTTCGCCGGGCTGCTCTGTTGTCTTAGTCCAGTCGATGCTGTCCCTGTGCAACCGTGGCGGGGTTCCGGTCTTGAGTCGCCCCAGTCTGAAGCCCAATCGCTCCAGGGAGGCGCTCAGGTTGGTGGCGGCGGCTTCGCCCTTTCTCCCGCCTGAAACGGATTTCCTGCCGATATGGATGACGCCCTGGAGAAAGGTTCCGGTTGTCAGAATGACGGTAGAGCCCCTGATTTTGCAGCCAGCGGTGAGGCAGACCCCCTTAAGCAGGCCGTTTTCTGTCCAGATATCGCTGGTCGTGCCCTCGATAATCTCGAGATTTTGCGTTGTTTCAACGATCCGGCGCATTCTTGCGGCGTAGGCGTATTTATCGCACTGTGTCCTGAAGGCCTGGACGGCTGGACCTTTTTTCGTGTTAAGGGTTCGGAACTGGATTCCTGTAAGATCGCTGTTCCTTGCCATTTCTCCGCCGAGGGCGTCCAGTTCGCAGACGATGTGGGACTTTGCAATCCCACCGATGGAGGGATTGCATGACATCCTGGCAATTGACTCACGGGCCATGGTTACTAGGGCGGTATTGGCACCCATCCGTGCTGCCGCCAGCGCCGCCTCGCAGCCTGCATGTCCTGCGCCAACAACTATGACCTCATAAGTGACCATGGTAGGCGTCTGGCTATTTTCCTATGCAAAAACGGGAGAAAATGTTGTTGAGCAGTTCATCGTGGTAGGTTCGGCCGGTGGCCTCGCCAAGGGTTTCCAGGGCCATGCGCAGCCGGGATGCGGCTAGAGTCGGCTCTGGGACGGCCCTCGCGAGAAGCAGGGATGCTTCCCTGATGTCCTTGTGCGCGGAGATCAGGAGTCTCCGGTGCCGTTCGGAGATGGTCGTCTGGTGTTGTGTCCCCTGCGGAATGCCAAGCTTAGTGATGATTTGCGTTTTGAGCTCGGCAATGCCATCGTCCTTGAGTGCGCTTATTAATAGGACGGACTGGTCGGGCGCATTCGTCGAATAAGTCTTTTCTTTTATCAGGTCAGACTTGCTGACGACGGTAATCAAGGGATTCCTGTGAAGCGCCATAATCTGGGCTGAGTCATAGTCATCCTGTGGTTTTGAACCGTCGATCAGGTAAATAACCAATCCAGCATTGGCTATAATGTATCTTGTCCGGCGAATTCCCTCGGTCTCTATCTCGCAAGATGACTCCCTTAGCCCTGCCGTGTCGGTTATTCTGACCAATAATCCATTAATGACTAATTGTTCCTCTATTGTGTCTCTGGTGGTTCCGGCGATGGGGGTCACAATGGCGCGTTCCCTGCCTAGGAGCGCGTTGAGGAGAGTGGATTTTCCTGCATTGGGCTTGCCGGCAATGACCACCAGGGCCCCTTCGCGCAGGAGATGGCCTTCATGCCAGGAGGACAGGAGTGCTTTGAATTCGGTTTCAAGTTGATTCAGTTTAGCTTCAACATCTTTCGTAAATGACTCTGGTAGTTCATCTTCTGAGAAATCCAGCGTAGTTTCGAGGTCAGCGGCCAAGGCCAGGGTGGCATCATACAGGTGTCGGAACGACAGGCTGAGCGTCCCTGACAATTGTTCCAGAGCCGACTGGGCAGCCCGATCCGTTCGTGCGCGGATGAGATCGATGACGGCTTCGGCCTGGAGAAGGTCGATCCTTCCATTAAGGAAGGCTCGCTTGGTGAACTCGCCTGGCTCCGCCAGCCGTGCGCCGGCATCCAGGACCGCCCGGAGGATTCGCTGGGCGGCCGCCGATCCGCCGTGCCCCTGGATTTCAATGGCATTCTCGCGGGTATAACTGTGAGGTGCGTGGTAGAGGAGCAGGATCACCTCGTCCGCAACGCCGCCAGCACCCGATACAAACCCGTGCTTGAAGGAATTCGCAGGCTGCCGCGAGGGTGGGGCGCCCTTTCCTTTGAAGATCCGGTCCGCGATCACCAGGCTTTCGGGACCGGACACCCGGACGACCGCGATCGCTCCTTCGCCCGGCGCCGTCGCCAGCGCGGCGATGGTGTCTGTGTAAACGTCGTTCATTCCGGTGAGTGATAATTCAAATCACCGTCCCTTGCACCATAATTTTGCAGGAGCGCTGCAAACGCGCTCCTTACAGTGTTTGCGAAATTTGAATTCATCCACTATGATGCAAGGTTTCAAAGTTTCAGAGAATTGAAGAGGAAAAAATGGAATCACCGAATGAGAACCAAGCGCCCGGAGCAACTCCGCCGCCGGAATCGAAAAAGAAGCCGATCGACTTGTTGCCAGGTCCCAAGATCCCGATGCGCGGATTGATCCTGTGGCTTGCCCTGTTCTGCCTGATGATGCTGACGTTCCAGTATTACAAAAGCGAACAGCAGGTCGTAACGGAGATGAATTACAATCCCGACTTTGTCCAGCTGGTGGAAAAGGGCGAGGTGCCGAAATGCGAAGTGATCGCCGAAATTTCCGGCAACCAGTATATCCGCGGGAACCAAAAGGAGATTGATCCTCGCACCGGCAAGCCCAAGCAATTCAAGGTGGATGTCATGGTCACGGATGACATGCCGCAGTGGCTGCGTAAAAACGGCGTGGAGTTCAAGTTCCGCCGCGAGAGTCCCTACTTCTGGCAGATCGTCTCCAGCGCGCTTCCGGTGCTTCTGTTGCTTGGCTTGCTCTGGTTCATGTTCTCGCGCCAGATGAAGGGCATGGGGCAGGGCGCGATGAGTTTCGGCAAGAGCCGCGCCAAGATGCTGAACCGCGATAAAAACAAGGTGACTTTCAAGGATGTCGCCGGCGTGGAGGAAGCCAAGGAGGAGGTCCAGGAAATCATCGACTTCCTCAAGGACCCTAAAAAATTCCAGAAGCTCGGCGGCCGTATTCCCAAGGGCGTGATGCTGATGGGGCCTCCCGGAACCGGAAAAACCCTGATGGCCAAGGCGATCGCCGGCGAAGCCGACGTGCCCTTCTTCAGTATCAGTGGCTCCGATTTCGTTGAAATGTTCGTCGTGGTAGGGGCCTCCCGTGTCCGCGACATGTTTGAGCAGGGCAAGAAAAGCGCGCCCTGCATCATCTTCATCGATGAGATCGACGCCGTCGGTCGCAGCCGCTTCTCCGGAATCGGCGGCGGGCATGATGAGCGCGAGCAGACGCTGAACGCCCTGCTGGTGGAGATGGACGGGTTCGACACCCAGGAGGGGGTGATCATCATTGCCGCCACGAACCGTCCCGATGTCCTGGATCCGGCGTTGCAACGGCCCGGCCGTTTCGACCGGCAGATCGTGATCGACTTGCCGACACTGGAAGGGCGCGAGGCTATTCTCAAGATCCATGCCCGCGGCATCAAGCTGGCCGCAACCGTTGACCTGCGCCGCGTGGCCCGAGGCACTCCCGGTTTCTCGGGCGCCGATCTTGCGAATCTAATGAACGAGGCGGCGCTGTTGGCCGCCCGCAGCGGCAAGGAGGCGGTCGCCATCGATGACCTCGAGGAGGCGCGTGACAAGGTCAAGTGGGGCCGCGAGCGACGCAGCCGCGTGCTGGACGAGAAGGAGAAGCGGATCACCGCCTATCATGAAACCGGGCACGCGCTTGCCGGGCTTTTGGTCGAGGAGAGCGAGCCGCTCCACAAGATCACCATCATCCCGCGCGGCACCGCCTATCTTGGCGCCACGATGCAACTTCCTGAAAAGGACCGCTACATGGATGGCAAGCTCAAGCTTAAGGGCATCCTTTGCACCCTCATGGGGGGGCGTGTTGCGGAGGAAATGTTCTTCGGCGACATCACGTCCGGCGCCCGTAGCGACCTGAAGCAGGCCACGCGCTTGGCCCGCCTGATGGTGTGCGACTGGGGTATGAGCGAAAGCCTTGGCCCCCAGACGTTCGGCAATCACGAGGAGTTGACGTTCCTTGGCCGCGACATTTCCCGTGGGCAGGAATTCAGCGAGGACACCGCCCGGAAAATTGATGCCGAGATCAGCGCCTTGCTTCGCGAAAGCCATGATCGGGCCCGAGAGTTGCTGGAGAAAAACCGCGACAAGATGGAGCTTGTGGCCAAGGCGCTCCTGGAGCGGGAGACCCTTGACGGGCGTGACGTGAAGGATCTGATGACTGCGGGCCGCATCCTGCCCGAGAGCGAGCGTGAGCCGGAGACGGGGGAGCTGGTGGTGTCCCCCGTGGCAATCGGGGCGGTTCCGCCCGTGGCCATTGCGGAGGCGTAATGGAGCAAGGCCTGTCATGGCGATGCCGCGACCGGACGATTCGGATGGGAATGCGGCCGCTGGTCATGGGGATTTTGAACGTGACGCCGGATTCGTTTTCGGATGGGGGCCGGTTTCAGACGGTGGAGGCGGCCGTTCAACGAGGGTTGACGATGGCGGACGAGGGGGCTGACGTGGTGGATATCGGCGGTGAATCCACCCGGCCGGGGGCGGTTGCCGTTTCCGCAGCGGAAGAATGCGTCCGCGTGGTGCCGGTGGTCAGGGCTTTGGCGGAGGCTTTTTCCGGAAGACCGGAGGCGCCGCTGATTTCGGTGGATACCCGGAAGGCGATGGTGGCGGAACAGGCACTCGAGGCCGGTGCGCGCATCATCAATGATGTCACCGCCCTGGCGGGTGATCCGAAGATGCCGGCGCTGGCGCGGCGGTCCGGGGCGGGCATTGTGCTGATGCATATGCGCGGGGAACCGGCCACGATGCAACAGGATCCCCGGTACGGGGATGTAGTGGGCGAGGTGGTGGGCTGGCTGACCGCACGAATGGTGGCGATGGAAAAGGCCGGGCTCAGTGTTGAGACGATCGCGCTCGATCCTGGGATTGGATTTGGTAAAACGATGGAGCACAATGTGAAGCTGATCGCCGGCCTCCGGGCCCTGGTGGCGGCCGGGCGACCGGTGGTCGTAGGGGCATCCCGAAAAAGTTTTATCGGGAAAATCACGGGGCGCGACGGCGATGCCCGGATGGCGGGTAGCCTGGCGACGGCGGTATGGGCCGCGGCGTGTGGCGCCCATGTCTGGCGAGTGCATGAGGTGAGGGAATCCGTGGATGCCGCCCGCCTGGTGGCGGCACTGAGGGAGGAGACATCGGAGTGGATTGGCTGAACCAGATTATCTGGCCGGGTTTCGGGGGCATTGCAGAAATCCTGGTGCTGGCATGCGGGTTTTATTTCCTGCTCCTGTTTTTCAGGGAGACCCGCAGCATCAAGGTTTTCCTCGGATTCCTGATTGTCCTGCTGGTCCTCATCGTGGTGACCCGCGTTTTCCATATCTATGCGCTCAACTGGTTGCTGCGGCAGTTGTCGGTCTACCTCGCCATGGCCCTGCTGATTATTTTCCAGCCGGAGATCCGCCGTGCGCTGATGGAAATCGGAAGGCAACCCTTCTTGGCGGTGCCAGCCGAATCGCACGACTATGTGGACAGTGTGGTCGATGCCGTGATGTTGCTTGCGGAGCGGCGGCTGGGCGCCCTGATTGCCATCGAACGTGCTGATTCCACCCGGGCGATGCAGGACACGGGCGTGAAGCTGGATGCGAAGGTGAACGCCGACCTGCTGGCCACGATCTTTTTCCCCCATACCCCGCTCCATGACGGAGGGGTAATCATCAGCGGAAATCGAATTGTCGCCGCGGGGTGCCTGTTCCCGCTTTGCCAGCAACCGGAATTGAGCCGTGGGCTGGGCACCCGGCACCGTGCCGCGATGGGGCTTACCGAGGAGACGGACGCGATAGCCATCGTGGTGTCGGAGGAAACCGGAACGGTTTCCATCAGCACGCGAGGACGGTTGAGTCGGGACTTCGACGAGGAGCGGCTGCGGAGATTCCTCTCCAGTGTGCTGACCAAGGAGGCCGTGGTGGCCAGTCGCTGGTCCCGTGCCCGCAACGAATTGGACCTGCGGCCCGCCGGAATCGCGAAGACTGAAACCCGCACCCGTGAGGAGGGTTCCCATGGCGGATAACGGGTTCTCCATCCGATCCCTGTTCCTGAAAAACAAACGGCTCAAGGGGCTTTCGCTTCTGCTGGGCATGGTATCGTGGTATATCATCCAGGATACGATCAGTTCCGAGAAGGAAGTCACGGAGGTCCAGCTCCAGATCAAGGTTCCGCACGGCATGGCCATCTTCAACCAGTCGGTTCCAACCGTGGATGTCACCGTGCGCGGCTCGCAGGACGACCTCCAGTTGCTCGACCGCCGGCAGATTGAGGCCGTGGTGGAGTTGTCGGAGGAGACGGGGCCCCTGCCGCACGAGGTGATCGTGACCCCGGCGATGATCCGGGGGCTTCGCGGGGCCAGGGCCGTTGCGGTGCATCCGGCTCGCGTCCAGGTGACCCTCGATCGCCAGTCGGAGAAACAGGTTCCGGTTCGCGGCCGGGTTGTTGGCACTCCGCTCTCTGGCCTGGTTGAATCCGTGGAGTGTCAGCCGGCGATGGTGCGGCTGCGCGGCCCCGCCGCCAAGCTTGAGACCACCGAGGCCGTGTATACCCAGCCGGTGGATGTGGATGGACGGGTTGAATCGTTTGTGCGGCGGTCTGCCGTCCAAGCGCCGGGTGACAACTGGGTCGCCAAGATCGATCCCGCCGATGTTCAGGTGAAAGTGACAATTTCCGGGAAGAATCCCGGGCAAGAACGGAAATGACGCATGATGAATAAGAAAACAATGATGGCGGTATGGCTTAGTGCCTGTCTTCCGGCGTTTGCGGCGGACATGGTGCCGCCACCCGCCCGGGTCGAGGCTCCTGCCGTGACCGACGTGTCGGGCGAGGTGGGAACCCTGATGGCGAGCGGGCGTGACAGCCTGATGGCCGGAAAGTCCACCGAGGCTCTGGCGCTGTTTGAAAAGGCCATCGCCCTGGATCCCGCGAGCCAGGAGGCGGCCTTCGGCCTGAGCGCCGCCCTGATGGAATTGAAGCGCTTCAGCGAGGCCCGGCCGGTGCTTGAAAAACTGGCCAGGGAGGTCCCCGATCATCCCATGGTGAAAAATAACCTCGCCTGGGCGTTGCTGCAGGATAAGAGCCAGGGCTCCACTAATGCGGTGCGCGCCATCAAGCTGGCCCGGTCGGCGCTACTGGAGATACCGTCGGACTATTCCATCTGGAATACCCTGGGTGAGGCCTATTACGCGGCCGGCCAATTTGACAAGGCGCTTCGGGCGGCGCAGTCGGGACTCCGGTTGAGTGACCTGGCAGGAATCACCAACTCGCCGTGTCGTGAACTGTTGATCCGCTGCCGGAAGGGCGCGGCGGCGACCTTGTTGGATAAAGGTGGCGAACCCTGATCGGGGTCGATACCCCAGTCCAAACTTCTGAACCAAGAAGGATCGTTCCATGGCAGACCTGAAACCAGCAACCAGCAGCGGAAAACGTGAAGCCCTGAGCATCGTGCTCCTGGCGGTATGCGTGATTGTATTCCTGAGTCTCGTGTCGTACGACTGGCGCGATATCCCGCTTCTTCACGAACCCGTCAATACGCCCCCCGCGAATTTCATCGGGCCGGGTGGTGCCTGGGTGTCGTTCGTCCTGTTCGAATCCTTCGGGCTGGGTTCCTACCTGATTCCGATCTGGTTCCTGGGTTATGGGATTATCCTTATTTTCCGGGGGATCGAGCATATCCGGGCCAAGCTGATCTGGGCAGTGATGATGATGATGACGTTCGCCTGCTTCCTGGAACTTCACACCGAGTGGTTTACCCCCTTCATGGATGCCTTGAACCTCAGCGCGGCGGGCGGGGTGCCCGCGCAGTTTGTGACGCAGCTGATTTCCGTGCGGCTCCTGGGCGACATGGGCGCCAACATTCTCATCGTTGCACTCTTCCTCGCCGCATCAGTGCTGTTCTTCGGCTGGGACGCCATCCTCAGGCTTACCGCCATGTTGCACGAGACGGCAGGGAAGTGGGCGAGCCGGGACGGGAACGATATGCTGGACGCCCATAAACGCCAGCCCAAGGATTGGAAGCGCGAGCGGATCGAGCGCGTGGCGGCCCGGGCGGAGAAGGATGACGCACCGGAGCAGGGCGAATTGATACCCATCGCGAAAACACCCGCCAGGGAGTCTGCCAAACCCGTTGCCAGGCCGATCAAGGAAAAGAGTCCTGCACCTTTGCCCGAGCCTGAGGAAGAGGAGAAGGAAAAGGAGAAACCCAAGCCGGTCATTCCTCCGCCGAAACCTGTTCCTGCGCCTAAGCCCGAACCCAAGCCCGTTCCGCGCCGGTCCCGGTGCAGACGCCGGGAACCTATCAGCTTCCCCCGTTGTCGCTGCTTACGGATGTACCTGCAAACCGGCAGGGACCCTCGGCGGGTGACACTGATGCCACGGGGCGTATTATCATTCAGACCCTGGAGGAGTTCGGGATCAAGACGGAACTCAAGAACGTGGAGTGCGGCCCCTCCGTCGCCCGGTATGAGCTGATTCCCGCGCCCGGCGTCAAGGTCGAGAAAATCTCCGGGCTCAGCAACAACCTGGCGTTGTCGCTCAAGGCCAACAGCATCCGGGTGCAGGCGCCCATCCCCGGCAAGGGAACAGTGGGCATCGAGGTGCCCAACAGCGCCACCAGCACGGTTTATCTCAAGGAAATCCTGGAAGGCTCGCACTGGCAGCCGCACAAGATGGAAATTCCGATCGTGCTCGGCAAGGATGTGGGCGGGAACGACCTGGTGGCCGATCTGGCCACCATGCCGCACATGCTGGTTGCCGGTGCCACGGGATCCGGGAAGACCGTCTGTATGAATTCCATTCTCGCGGGATTGTTCATGGCCCGCTCGCCGGAACAGCTCCAGCTGATGCTCATCGACCAGAAGATCGTGGAGTTCTCGGTTTACAACCACCTGCCGCACCTGCTCGGTGCCCGCAACGAGGTGATCACGGATCCCAAGCGCGTGTCCGGCGCCTTGCGCTGGGCCATCACCGAGATGGAGCGACGCTACAAGGTCATGGCCAAGGCCGGCGTGAGAAACATCAAGAGCTACAACTCCCGTCCCAAACAGGTCTCCCTGTTCAATGAGGGCGTGGAGGAATCGAAGATCCCCGACCGGCTGCCCTACATTGTTATCATTGTGGACGAACTGGCTGATCTCATGATGACCGCCCAGGCGGAGATCGAGGGCTACATCGCGCGGCTGGCGCAGCTCTCTCGGGCGGTCGGCATCCACATGATCCTGGCGACGCAGAGGCCCTCGGTGGATGTCATCACCGGCACCATCAAGGCCAACTTTCCGGCGCGTATCGCCTTTCAGGTGGCGCAGAAGAACGACAGCCGTACCATTCTCGATGCCAACGGCGCCGATAAACTGTTGGGGCGCGGTGACATGCTGTTCCTGCCCCCCGGCGCCAGCAAGCTGATCCGCGCGCAGGGAGCGCTGACATCGGATGACGACATTCACAGGATCGTCGATTTCATCAAGAAGCAGTGCCCGGTTGCCGAGGAGACGCCGGAGCCAGCGGCCGGCGCGGGCACGACGAAGAAGGCCGATGTGTCCCGTGCCGCGGTCATGCCCGATGCGAAGCCGGTTGCCAGTTTTGACGAGATGCTGGCCAAGGGGGGCGGGGATGATGCCGAGGATGATCAGCTGGTTGAGATGGCCGTTCAGATTATCCGTGAAACCCAGCGCGCCTCGACGTCGTCGCTTCAGAGGCGGTTGCGGATCGGCTATACCCGGGCCGCCCGGATCATGGATGTGCTGGAGGAGCGGGGCATGGTGGGTCCGGCCCGCGGCTCGGATCCGCGTGAGATCCTGATTGATATGGATGGGGACATGCCGAATAATCCCCCGGCGAAAGAAGAGGATGAGCCATCATGAGTGAATTGTTGACACCCAGAACCCCCGGGGCGGCGTTGCGTGCCGCACGCGAGAAGCGCCGCTACAGTATCGCGGATGTCGTGGAGGCCACCCGGATCAAGACCCATGTCATCGAGGCCCTGGAAAACGATGACTACAGCGTAATGCCCGCGCCCCTCTATGGAAAAGGCTTTATCAAGATCTATGCCGAGCATGTGGGCCTCGATCCCGAGCCATTGATCCGCCATTATCTCAGCCAGTACGCGCGGAGCGTCCGGCCGACCCTCAGGACGGAACTGCCGCCCCCGACGCCCATGCAGGACGGATTGCCGGTGCCTTCCACCATGGCGCGGTTCCGTGAGAGCGGGGGATCCGCCGTAAACCGGATGGGAAACTCCCTTGCCACGGCCATGCGGGATTTCCTGAAAACCATGATGACCGCCTGGGTCCGGCTACAGGCCGCCCGGCATGCCGTGCCGCCGTTGCGGTCACGGCTGTCCTCTGTGCGGAACGATTATTCGGAAGCGACGCCCATACCCGTGGGTCGGTTTATCGCGATCGGATTTGCCATTCTGGTGGTGGTCATCGTGGGGTACGGCGCCCTGTCGCTCTTCTCGTCGGATGGTCCGGCAAGCTCCACGGAACCAACAACCCGCAAGACCGTGACGAAGACGGTGGTCTCCTCCTCGCGCCCTCTGCGCGTCGCCGTGCCGCCGCCCGCGCCGTATATCAAGTTGAAATAGGGCGATGACAACGTCAATCACGGTTGGATTTATCAGTCTTGGGTGCGCCAAGAATCTGGTGGACTCCGAGCACATGGCCTCGGTGTTGAGGGCGGAGGGGATTGCCCTGGCCCGCTCGCCGGAGGAGGCGGATGTCATTCTCGTCAACACCTGCGGTTTCATCGGGGATGCCAAGGCGGAATCCGTGGATGCCATCCTGCGGGCCTGCGACCTGAAGAAGGCGGGCGGTTGCCGGGCGGTCATTGTCGCCGGCTGCCTGATCCAGCGCTACAAGGCGGAACTCCAGCGGGCGATCCCCGAGGTCGACGCCTTCATCGGTCTTGACCAGTTGCCTGAAATCGGGCGAGTGGTTCGCCGCCTTGCGGCGGGTGAACACGGGATTCTCGAGGTGTCCGCCGTTTCGCGGAAAGTTTTCAGCCCGCTACCCACACGGCTTATCCTCACGGGCGGACCCTTCGCGTATCTGAAGATCGCCGAAGGCTGCAATCACCAATGCGCTTTCTGCGCGATCCCGGGGATCCGCGGCCGGTACCGGTCCCGCGGCATTCCGGATATTGTGAGGGAAGCCGAAACTTTGCTGGGGCAGGGGATCCGTGAGCTGAACTTGATTTCCCAGGACACGACCCGTTACGGGCATGATTTGAAGGATGGCACGAACCTGCCGGAGTTGCTACGCCAGCTGGGCAGGATTGGCGGCAAGTTCTGGATCCGGCTTCTCTATGGACATCCCGCCCATTTGAGCGATGAACTATT
>JBAXRC010000015.1:0-13325 GCA_037131415.1 bacterium
CTGCCGGGTTGTGGGGGCGGATCGCCGCAGTTTTGGTGCGCACCCCGCATGTCGTTACCACGGTTCACACGGTGGCAGGGTGGAGCCAGCCCCTGAAACAGCGGATCGGCAACCGGCTACTCCAGCCGTTCACCGACCGGATTGTTGCGGTTAGCGAAAGTGTCCAACGCTCACTCATCAGGCAAGGGCTACCGCATGATGCGATTCAGGTCATTTATAATGGGATTCGCATTGAAGGGTTCCGGCGTTCGACTTCTGTGGCAGGGGATCGGAAACGGCTCGGGTTGAATCCGGACGGCCCGCTGATCGGCTTGATTGGGCGGTGCAGTCCCGAAAAGGGAGGATCCGACTGGGTGCAGATGATGGCGTGCCTTGCCCGCAGGGATGCCAGGGTGCAGGGGGTGCTGGTCGGAAACGGTCCCGAGCAGGCTTCGTGGCGAGCGCTCGCAACGGCGGAGGGAGTGGGTGATCGAATGCGGTTTGTCGGGATCAAGACCGATATCGTGCCGTGGTTGGCGGTCATGGATGTGCTGGTCTGCCCCTCGTTCCAGGAAGCCTTCGGAATTGCCGCCCTTGAGGCGCAAGCGGCGGGCGTTCCGGTGGTGGCTACCCGCGTGGATGGTTTCCTAGAGGCGTTGCACGACGGTGAGGATGCCCTTCTTGTGGAGCCGGGGAATGCTGCCGGCATGGCGGTAGCGGTTCAAAGTTTGCTGGCATCCAACGACCTGGCCGGTAAACTGGCTGATGGTGGACGGAGGAATGTCGGCAGGTTCGGGATCAATAATACCGCACAACAATACGCCGCGCTATATTGGAAACTTCTTGGCGAACAGAATTTGAAGTCATGAACTATCTGCTGATACTGGGGCTTGTGATCCTGGGTGCCCGGCCGGGCGTTTGTGAGAACTTCATTCCTAATGGTGACGGGAAAACAGGAAGCGCCCCCTCGCCTTGGGTCCTTACCAAGGGTGATGACAAGGTGTTGGGTTTCGACAAAGGCAAGGAGGGCAACCGCTGCCTCAAAATCGACCTGCCTCCGGGCCGGTCGGTTCGCTTGGAAACCCCGACTATCACGGTTGATCCCCGGAAGAAGTACGGGTTTCAGTATCATTACAAGACCACCGCAAAACGGATTGTTTGGTCAACTATTGCGGTGGAATACTTCAAGCCAGGACGGAGCCTCGGGACACAGTCGATTGCGTTTCTGGATAACCAGGCGGACTGGAAAACGAAGGAGTACCTGCTGATCATTCCTGAAGGCACGACGACGTGCAAGGTTCATCTGAAGATCACGGAGACTGGGGACTACTGGATAGACGGGGTTTCAATCTCTGAAATCAGCGCTACGGAAGCCTCAAGACTATCACTTGTCGGGAAAATGAAGGCTATCCCCATCAGGAAGGCCAGGCGACTTCCAGAAATCGCACCTGAGGGAAATTATTCCGTCAGGCAAGTCAAAGGCGTGTGGTGGCTGTTTAATCCCGGGGGTAAGGCGTTCTGGAACGTGAGCCTGTGGGGTGGCGGGCCCATCGGGGAAGGCGGGGAATTACCCCTTCGAAAGACCATCCAGTCCCGCTATTTCAAGACCGGTAAGACGAACGAATACTACAATGCTGTTTTTGACAACCTGATAGACTGGGGTTTCAACTCGATGGGTTCTGGGATAGAAATCGGGGCGATGAACCGGTCTCTCCAGATGAGACAGCTCAACAAGGTGACCACCCTTCCCTATGTGGATACCATTGTGATGAGCGTCAACCTGCCCGCACAGGATGGTCGCCGGTTGTGGGAGATCGCGGAAAATCTATATGGGAAGGGCCATGTCAAGGTTAATGACCTGGCGATGGTGGACCGGAATTCAAAGCCGGTGCTGGGCACGGCGGTCCCCTTCCCCGATGTATTCAGTGAGAAATTCAGAGTAGCCTATGACCACTATGTGAGGGAGTGGTTGGGAAAACGGAATCGAAACGATCTGTTTGCGGTTTGCCTCGACAATGAACTACCGTGGCCTGACCTTCCCCAAGCCATCTATTCGCCAGCCTGCCGCAGGGAATTCGCGAACTTTGCCAAGGCAAAATTCAAAGGCCGGATTGACGGTTATAACAAAGTCTATGGCACCGGACTTCGGACGTTTGAGGAGATAGAAAGCCATATGCCGCCAAATACTAGTGGCGTTTACAAAGACCTTGTCTTCGAGTTTCTGCGGCACTATGTGAAGGAGTATTTGACCTTTCAAATCGCCACTGTTAGGAAGTACAGGCCGGATCTGCTGATCATAGGGCAGCGAATCCCGTGTGCTACGGGCATGGATAGTTTCAGTCGCACGAAACACTTCTACGACTGGTGCGTCGATTTGTTCTCCGTGTATGACATGATTGGGCTGAATGTATATCCGCACGGGCAGGATCATTTCACCCATGATCAGATGAGGATGATCGAATACTTTCACAGGCGGACAGGTCGACCGATCGTCATTACGGAGTGGTGTGTCTGCTGCGAAGAGTCCGGTGTTCCTACCACGGTCGGATGGCCGCTCTGGAGCACGGTTCCCACATGGGCAGACCGGGGGCAGGCATATCAGAACTGCCTGACCCAGTTAGCCAGCCTGCCCTACGTTGTGGGAGCGCATTGGTTTTCTGCAAACAACGGCTATGTCTGGATCAACGGGATTCGCCACCCTGCCTATAACCATGGTTTCTATCAGGACGATTTCAAGCCGAATCCCGTGTTTCTTGACAAGGTTGTCGAGGCCAACAGGATTGTGACGCAAATGGAGCGGAAGGCAGACTTCACTATAGACGACATCCAGTACCGGAAAGAATAGCGAGGCTTATGGGCCGGAGGAGTTTCCCGCAGGTAGCAACATAGAAAAGCCAGCGGGATCAAGGTTCGCCATCGGAAAGGCGCATGCCCGACGAGGGAGTGAACCAGGAATACAAGGAACATGGTCCTGTAGAAACTGGAAGACTTGTGGCTGAATACCATGAACAGGAGGTTGGTTCCGGCGATCATCGCCGTCGCTGCGGTGAAACGCGAAGAGCCGTCCAGTATGGTGCCTTTCAGGAAGGCGTCGGTTTGGGGAAGATAATAGAGGGCAGCAGCATCAGCGAACCCCCGGCAAGTGCAAAACAGAAGAAAGCCTTCAGGGAGACGGCGGCGTCCAGGCCTGGCAGGGTGTCGATCCCCGGGTTCAGGGATGAGTTCCTTTCCAGGCCCGCCGTGTGGCCGGGCGCATCACGAGACAGACAGTGTGCAAGGCCAGAACCTTAAAACAAGCTGAACGGCCCACAGGGACTGCGCCGAAGATCCATTCCAGGGCTTGTTTCCAGGCGACCAGTACCAAGGTTGGAGGTGACAGGCGCGGTGCGAGCCGATAGCACCTGAACGGAAGCAACGGCGTGCGGAGGGCCGTGAAGCCCGCCTGCCGTGCGACCAAGACAAGGTCGCGGTAGGAGTACTCACGCAGATGAAGCCCGGTCGCCAGGCGATCAAAGAAACGTGAGATGTCATGGGGGCCGACCCTGGAATGCGGGGTCATGATCACACAGAGTCCGCCGGGTTTCAGGTACTGGTGCATGGATGTCAGGTGTGCCGCGACATCGTCGGGATGGAGGTGCTCGATGAAGTCGATGCTGAACACGGCATCGAATACTGCCTCGTCAATGATGGGTGATGTGCAATTGCCATGGATGAATTGCAGCCGAGGGTAACTCCGTTTTGCCTCATCAATAGCAAGTTCGGACAGATCGATCCCGGTTAACGTCCGTCGGGCGTTGTCAAGTGCGGCCAGTGTGTGTCCGTATCCACAACCCAATTCCAGGATGCGACCCGTCCGCGGTAGAAGGGCGTTCAGCAACCGTTCCTTCTGCGGCGTGGCGCCCATGCGTCCGTCCGGTCGCGTGGACGGATGCGGGAAAGCTGCATAAAACTCGGAATAGGCGGCATTCGCCACGGATTCACGCATCTCAGGCCGGGCCGCGCGAATTTGTGCGGCCAGAATTATTTCCATTTCGTACTGTCTTCGAATATCCGGTGTGATGCTCATGGATATTTCTGTATTCGCAGCCGTTGACTTGTGCGGGAACGGACGGGGGATTATAGGCGCACCTCAAGTGCACTCATGTGTTGCCGCGGCACTGGGCCGGTATACGTCATGGGTTGGTGGGTTTGATTCAGGACGTTGCGTTTTCCAGGTCACGAAGTTCTTGTTCTGGAGGCAGTTGATGATGGCTTCAAAGGCGGCCAGATTTGCGGCGAAAAAATAATGAGGCAGGCGAAGCAGGGCCGGGCCGATATTAAGCTGGTCCAGCATGGCGCCAATTGCCGCGACCAGAATGAACGAGACCTGTAACAGGAACGTCATGCGGTAGAAGGGATGATGTAGTAGAAACAGATTGGCGGTGAAGCCGGTTAATGCGAAAACAGGAATCATCCAGCGCAACAGGCGATGGCTGATGATCTGGATGGCAAACCCGCCCATTCGGAAAGGATTGAGCACCCCGGGCCTGATCCTCAGGCTGGTGAGGCAACGGGTGATGATCCGGACTTTCCTGGCGAACTCATCCTTTAGATCGGGCAAAACGGCCTCGCGTGATATCGCGCAGGGCTCGAAGATGTGCCTTTTGTGATGATAGTACATGATGAGCAAGGGTTCCATGAAGTCGCTGATCATGGCGGGATCAAGGGGGATGTACAATGCCCGCCGGACAGCATAGATCGGCCCCGTTGCGCCAGTGCAGGATAACACACGGCTTTCCCAGGCTTTGATGTGAGATTCCATGTCGCGATAGGCCAACTCATGGCGAGCCGTGGCGGATCTCTGCGGTGTGAAGTCCACACGCCGACCCTCCACGCAACCGACATCCCCGCGTGAAAAATGCCAGATCAACCACTGCAATGCATTGGGTTCATAAAAGGCATTGGCATCTGAGAACACCAGGATGTCGCCCTTTGCCTGGGCGACGGCGATGTTCTGGGCGGCGGTCTTTCCCTGTTGCCGCTCAAGCCTGATCAAGTGAACGCCCTGTGTCCGGAATCCGGCCACGATCTCATCCGTCCGGTCGGTGGAGCCGTCAGAGACAACGATAATCTCCCGTTTTCCACGGGGGTAACCCAGGGAAAGCGCATTGTTGAGTTTCTCCTCAATGACGTTTTCCTCGTTGAACGCCGCGATAATGAGACTGACCGACGGCCAGTTATCGGTCGGCGGTGGCGGTGGCTCCGGGCTGAACCGTGACAGGAGCCACATGATGAAGGGGTAGCCGACATACGCATAGACCATGACAGCTACGCATGACCAGAATAGAAATGTCATTTAGTAGGTAATCTCCTCGCCGCTGGTGATCACAAAAATCGTCGCTACCAGAATCCAGAGGTCAAGCCATGTGCTTTGGTAACGGAGGTAATAGAGGTCGTATACCAGTCGTGCAGACATATCGGGCATGCCGCGGTTGTGGATTTGTTGATACCCGGTGATGCCGGGCTTGACCAGTAATCGGCTACGCTGTTCCGCATTGTAACGGCTCGCCAATGCCACAACCTCTGGACGCGGGCCTACGAGGCTCATTTCCCCCTGCAGGACATTCAGCAACTGAGGAAGCTCATCCAGGCCGAAGCGGCGGAGGAATTGGCCCAGGCGGGTCACACGCGGGTCATTCTTGAGTTTGTATACCGGTTCCTCCAGGGTTTCAATGTTGATGTAGTGTTTCAACTGCTCTTCAGCGTCAATGACCATGGATCGGAATTTAAACATCTTAAAGGGGCGGCCATTCAAACCGGCCCGTGATTGCGTGAAGAAGACGGGTCCCCTGCTGGTCGTCTTGATGGCCAGGGCGATGAGTGCCCACAGGGGCATGGTGATGATCATTCCCAAGAGGGCGAAGACGATGTCCGTGCCTCGCTTGATGACTTCCTGCGATTGAACACGCAAGCTGGAGAGCTGAGTGTCCGTCAATTCAGTGTTCGCAACCGGTTCACAAACCCATATCGCTGTTCCATAATGACCTTGCATAATTTTGTCCCCTTGAAAATGGTTTAATGAAGCAAATGAATGGACTTATCATCGCGACAAACGGTTAGCGCGGGATTAGTGATTGAGTATTTTTCGGTCTGCAAGGCGTATTGTCGGCATCAACCGGAGCTGGAGCGGTGGCTTCCCGTTCATAGGCTTGCATGCGCTGGATGGCTGGCCCCATGATAACCGTGTAGGCTGCCCAGGCGCAAAGGGCTCCTGCCACCATGCGAACTGGCGCCCAGGGGAGAAACGTTGTCCAGGGAATGGCAAATAGGACAACCAGCACGGCGGCCATGGCGATTGCGAAGCGACCCCAGGCAAACCAGACCCGTTCCCGCGTGGGGATGCGCCGCCAGAGGTAGCCTGCCACGATCCAGACAGACACCGATCCGGACAGCGCGATGCCGGGCACCCCGTGGTGGCGCAGCAGGAGATTGCCGACCGCATGGGCGAACACCGCCAGCAGTCCCATGCCGATCATTCCTTTCAGGTCGCGTCTGATGATATAGAGCCCGGCGAGACATTGAACGCAGTAAATGGCGGGGATGCTCAGCGCGAATATGCGGACCGCGACAATCACGATTTCCGCCGAGGGTGCGTCAAACTTGCCGCGCAGGAGGAAGAGAGTGACGATATCACGGGCCGCCCAGGCAATAACGATGGCCAGCAACATACCCAGCCCGGAGAGGAACAGCGCCCCCTGCTTGGCCAGCCGGTTGGGGTCCGAAATTCTGGCGTGAATCCTCACCATCTCGGGTAACCAGGGGATCAGCAGGCTGGTCGAGAGCAGAAAGGGCATCATGCGGGCGAGCCGGTCGGCATAGGAAAACAAGGCGATGGATCCCGGCGCCATGAACGACAGCATGGCCCGATCCAGAATGCCCTCCACCTGCATCTGGATGACGGTGCAGAGCACCACGATGGCGCCCAGCCAAAACGGCCGCAGATGCTGCGGATGAACAGGCACCCACCGGGTTGGCAGCATGCGGAAGCCTTTTCGAGCTCCCCATACGACGAGCAGGAGCCATTGCGCGAAGGCGGCCGCCGTCAGCCCCATGGCGTAAGTCTCGATGCCGCCCCAGCGACCCAGAGTGAAGAGCGACACTATAGCTATCACGCGCCAGAGGGTCTCGCCCAGTTCCGGGACGACAAACAGGCGGCGGGCATGAAATACGCTTTGTGCCGAGCCGAATAACAGGAAGAACAACAGGGACGGTGCCAGCATGCGGAGCAACCGTTGTGCATTCTGGGCCGCTGCGGCGTCGAAACCCGGTGACGTGAGTTTTACAATCAGGGGAGCCCCGACCCAGGCCAGCACGGTAATGGCGACGGCGACGACAAACACGGTGATTTGGAAGCTCTCCGCGAAATCTTTTTGGCCATGGCCTTCATCCGACTCCACCAGGCACGGCACGGCAGCGGTGCGGATGACTCGCGACAAGTCACGTGCCAGGAAGACAGCCACGGCCATGGCCACGAACAAGGCGTCCACTTCGCGACTGACGCCAAAGATGGCCGCCAGGCTGATGCTGAGCAGGAGGCCGAGCCCCGCATTTACGGCGCGGAGAATGGCCAGTCTAAACCCTGTGGCGCCGAGTGACACGATGTTATGCTCTTCCCGATGGTCTGGGCGCCGACTTGGCCAATAAATTGGTGAATAAATCGAGGTAGGCGGCGACTTCGCTTTGCAACGTGAAGTGTCGGCTTACCCATGCCCTGCCTCGACGACCGATGTTATCCCACTGATCTGGCTGGGTCGCTAATAACCCGAGTTTATCTGCTAAATCAGGGGCGCTTCCTTCGTCAGCCAACCACGCCCTGTTTGAAGGGGGAATGGCTTCCGGTATCCCGGCGTGGAGAGTTGCCACCACAGGCAAGCCTGCCGCCTGGGCTTCCAGGATGGTGACGGGGATTCCTTCTTTATCGCCGTTGCGCGCGGTTCGACTGGCCAGAACAAAGGCGTCGTTCTCCCGTAGAATTTGGGGGATGTCGCGGCTGGTGGCTACCCCCCTGAAATTCACCCTGTCCCTGATGCCCAATTTTCGTGCCAGCATCTCCAGATGACGCTGTCGGGGGCCGTCGCCCCATATGTCCAGACGAATTGGCCTGATGGTCGGGTTCCGGATTATCGCGACGGCATGGATCAGATCGTCAAACCCTTTCTTTTCCACAAGTCTCCCGATGCTAACAAGGCGGAAGGTATCGGGCCGTGGTGGTGGGTGGTTTACCGGCGGGAAACGTGAGATGTCCACACCGCAGTGGATTATTTTGACGCGTTTCTCCGGGAAACCGAGTTCGAGTAACCGGGCTTTCCCATGTTCCGAGATCGCCACAGCCTGAGACTTTGATTCCCACAGCGAGGTGTAGGTTTCGGGACGGACGTGGTGCATGAAGAGATCAAACGCGTGAAAAACTGTGACCAGCGGGATGCCCAGTTCGTGCGCCACTGGCGATATGGCGGCGCCGGCACCACCGAAATGCGCGAGGATGACATCGGGTCGGATGTCCCGGAGTGCCTGGCGGGTTTTCCGGTGCGGCAAGGGAAACCGGTACGTACCGAGGCAATGTTTCTGAATCGCGAAGGCGGCTTTTTGCGGGAATGAAAGAGGCAGGAGTTTCACCCGGCTGAAGGGCCTTTCGCCCTCATTTACCCGGACGGTTGTCAAGACGTGGTTTTCTGTTCCCGCCAGTTCCAGCCCCTGGATGAGTTCATAGATGAACGTCTCGCTGATCCGGTTGAACTTTGTACATATATGGGCGATCCGCATTGTGATGAGTCTGCTTTTCGAGTTCCATGGACAACAGGAAAACGTCCATAATCCGATAACTCTGTGACGGGGGTATTTGTGACACGTTAGTTTTGAGTTACCGGGTGTGAGCCCGTCACGCTTTCCCGCACAATACCCACGACGAGAGTGACGACTTCCCGCGTTTTGCGTTGGAAGTAGAGGTCGGCGAGCGGGAGATGTCTTGCCAGAAAGCGTGTCACCGTGACTTCAGGGCGGGCATAAACATCGACCGTATAACTTGTGGTACCCCCCGAGACCCGGCGGGCCTCGATTTGAATCACCGCCTCGAACAGGCCAAAGAACCGTCTTCCCCGGACTTGGTAAGCGCAACGGATGCTCTCGGATGTGTCGGCCCGGCGCAGGAGTTCTCGGATATCGGAACGCTCCCCGTATTTGTTAACATAATAATAAGTGTTGGTTGAGGCCTGCCTGATGACGAATTCTGGTTTCTGGCCTGCCGGAAGCATCCGGGCATATGTCCTCTGCACGTTCATGACGAGGTTGGAACGGCCCAGTCCCGTGGCGATGGCCTCGAACGCCGCCGCATCGGTTCCGCTGGCGCGGATGTGGATGGGGTCACGATTCAGCACCCGCTGGACTGCAGGATCAGATGCGATTACGGGGTCGAGGGGCGGGGTGAGTCCAGCGAGGGTCGCCGAGGCTGTCAGCAAACCAGCAAGGCATAGAATTCCCGTTCGCATATTATCCTACGGTTGTCGCCAGGGCATCGTCGATGATGGTGATTGGGCCCTGGGAAAGGTGTTGCTGAGTGGGTGCAACAGATCGAACATGGTACGCCATATTGGCAATGTCCGCGGCATGTTGGTTGATCTGTATGAGGCTGTCGATGATTTCCCGCGTGGCCAGAAACACAGGGATGTCCAAACCCTGCATTCCTAGATTCTTTTCCAAACGGGCGGAGACTCGCACAAGAATATCATCGAGTGCAGGTGTATGTGCCTGGATTGTCATCGACTCATTGCGAAGGCTGGTGAAAAAGGCATCGATGGCCCTGGCGCAGGACTCAGCGGTTACGGTGGCCAGAAGCGAGATGTCTTGGAGACTTACGGGGATTTCCGCAGGAGCCAGGTGATGAGACTCCTGGGTGATCCGCGTGGCGAGTATTCCGATCCGAACCAGTTCGTATTTGACTTTAACCACGATAAATATGCGCCGACGCTCGTTAAAGTTGGTCGAGCCCCGATCCAGAATCCTGATGCAGGTCTTTTCGATGTCGAGCCAACACTGGTGGATGTTCCTGTCACCTTCTGTCAGAGCTTCAGCCGCTGAGACTGTTCCGCTTACGAGGGAGTCCTTAGCCTGTTTGACCTGGGTTAGGACGATATCCGCCAACTTTCGGATATGGGTGTCGAAATTGGTGAATTTCGTTTGTCGGTGCATATTTAAAGTTCCTTGACATCATAAGGTCATAGCGTTGCGGTCAGGCAGACAGGTTCGCCATCGTGCTGACCGAGTGACATGTCGGCGATGCGGTTGCAGTGACCCCCGATTTGGCTGAGGTTGGAGGCGACCAAACATGCTGCCAGCAAGGCCTTGATTGGAATACCTGGTTGGCCGAGGGCGGCATCAAAACGGGTGGCGAGTCTGCGGTGGACCATGGTGAGTGTGGCGTAATCCTCCTTGGTGGCATGAGCCTCTTCAGCGTTTTGGGAAACGACGGCGTTGATAGCCTTGGCGCAGGATGTGGCGGCAAGTTTGGCTAGAAGCGAGATGTCGCGGGCGGTTGCGGGAAGTCCGAGCGACGCGATGACGCCGGTTTGATGGGCGACTTTCTTTGTCAGAACACCGATCTGGCTCAATTCTTGGGCGATCATGGCCAGGGCGGATACAGGGTGGAGGTTGTTGTCCATGGGTGTCTCGAAGGGCAAAATCTCCAGGCATTTCTCCTTGATTTTGATCTTGTGCCGATCCCAGTTCCGGGCATGGCTGATTACGGATTCAGCAGCCACTTCATTGCCAGTGATGGCGGCCTCAGCCGCCTGCGGAACCTGACTTTGTATTGAGTCCGCCAATTCGCGGATTTCGTTTTTTAATGTGTCAATCTGCGGGTCTTGTTTCATCGGAAGTCCTTATATCGTTGTCATTCAGTCCGTATCTTCCATTTAGTCTGTTGGGGGTGTAATAGCAGAATGTGATAATTGTGTTCGAAAAGAGATTCATGATGTCTTGCAAGGTCTCTGGCAACCCATTTTGGCTGCCGTGATTTCGTGTGAAAATCAAAACAACCATGTGAAGAACTAACAAACCCCTCACACTTCGCTTACGCGACTCTGCCATTCTGTTTAGCTTCACATGGCAACATGGGGTGGAGTGTGGAAGAATGAGCAAGAAACCAAACAACTGCGTCCCGACATCCTTTTTGCGCGTAGCGGCGTTGTGTGCAGTGACGTCCTGTGCGATGTTCAGCTTGGCGCACGCCGTGGAGATGACTCCGCCTACCCCGGTTCAGCGTACGGGGGGGATGTTCCTGGCCTTAATAAGCGTGGCGTGCATGGGCGCGACCCCGGTGGATGTGCCCTCTTCCCGGATTGTGACAGTTGATTTTGCCGATACCCGGTGTCCGGATTGGCAATGCGCCGTCATTCCTGGAACAGATGGCATAATAGGCAGTGTGGCTGATATGGACACGAAGGTGATGACATATGACTTCTCCGGATCCAACATATTCCACCCCATAACCAACCCCACCCGTGGCGGCCCGAACAACTGTGGGTGCACCAATAGGACGATCTTCTGCGCGCCAAGGGACGGCGCTGCCGTGATGCGGGTGGCTGTGACAAACAAGACCGGCTCGATGGTCGGCGGGTTGAATGTCACCTGTACGCTCCGCATCGCCAATGCCGATGGCCCGGCGGACGGATCCCTGCTTGGATATGGAGTATATTACACCACTGAACAGTCGGGCACAACCAACTGGATGCGTCTCGGCCAATATGCACCCCTGGCAGACAATGTCGGGAGTGCAACCAATATCACCCTTCGGATTCAGCCCCTCGGTGGCTGGGCCGCCGACAAGGCGTTGTCTCTGCTATGGGTCAATGCCGCCGCAGAGGGAGGCGATGCCTGTTACGCCATCTCGAACATGACATTTTCCGTGCTTTCGGATGTCTCGTCGTCTGTCGCTTCAACTTTGAAATAACCGTATCCACTAGATTTCCCGTGCCTTTTCCTTGGCCCGGATGATCCAGATGCAAGCCTCGCAGAAAATGACGAGAGGGACGGCGAGGATATGAAGGAGCACCGTATCCTGAACCGCGAACAATAGTGCTCTGAGGAGAAAGTTATGAGTTGGTGGACGAAGTTGTTTGGCGAGAGGGATGCCCAGCAGAAGAACGGCAGCGAATCGAACACCCGCCCGACAGGGAATCCGGTTACTGATTACAAGCGAGCACTCGCATAAAGTCACGGAGCTGACGGAAGAAAATTACATAGACCGAACAAGGCCATGAACGTACGGCTTCGCCGCCGCTCATGGCCGCCGTTGGCCGACAAGGAGAACGAAGATGGATATGAAAATGTGGATACCAGTTTTCTGCGGGCTGATGACGTTCTGTTCCCAACTCTGTGCAGCGGACTACGTCCTATCATTTGAGTTGAGGGAATATCGAGGACGTCAGGCGCATGAAGCAGTAACACCAGTGTTTGGCGCAAAGTTTGTTCTCAGTGATGGCATCTGGGAGGCCCTCAAGAAGATGGATTGCTCCACCCTCGCTCACGTCGAAGTGAAAGTAGTACCCCACGCGAAGTACGAGCAAAACACGCAAATCGGAGGACAAACGCTGGACGTCAAGATTTGCACAGGCGATCTTGGCGATGGTCGAGAGTCATCTGTGATCAAGTTGCGGTATCGTGATGGTCAACGCACCAGCGACATAGAAGATACCGCATAGGGCATCGCACGGTTGCCTACAGTCCAAAGGATTTGGATGCGTTTCTTCAGAAATGCAGGGTTGAATCGGCGGCGTAAGTGGGCGGGCGGGGGAGGAAACTCCTCCGCCTTTTTTTCGCCGAGGTGGCAATTGTCCGTCTTCCTTGTAGGACATGAAAGAGGCTACAGCGGCAGGATGCAAATTCTGGTGTCAATATGGTGTCAATATTGGTCGAGATTTTTAGGTGCTTTAACGTGTTTATGGGGCTTTATGAGTTTCGGTAAAAAACTCTGAAAGATTGAGTAAAACCCAGCGTTTGCTGGGGTTTGGAGTGGCGTACCTGGCAGGGATCGAACCTGCAACCTTCTGATTCGTAGTCAGATGCTCTGTCCAATTGAGCTACAGGTACACGTCTTGAATCAACAGGGCGGGAACTATACGCATTCTTTTCCCATTTTGCAACCCCCTGTTTCTCAGGAGCCAGTAGTCGGAAGACAGACTTCATTGCCATTGCACTCGTAATCTCAATCTTATTCATTATCGTCCCCCGGAAATCTTAATCTTAATCTCAATCTTAATCTTAATCCCTTCTGGGGCAGAGGATTACGATTAAGATTATGATTACGATTAAGA
>JBAXRC010000016.1:0-13315 GCA_037131415.1 bacterium
GTTGGGGCTCAACAGTAAAGACCTGTTGGACCAGTTGGTTGCCATGGGGATTCCCGCGGAGAATCACATGAGCACTTTGGACGCCGATACTGTTGCCCGGGTCAAGGCTTCCGTCACCCCCCCCGTTCCGGCCACTCCAGCCCCGGCTCCCGTACCCGTTGCACCTCAAGTGATCGTGAAAACTCCCGCCCCGCAGGCTCCAGCTCAAGCTCCCGTTCCCGCTCCAGTTCCAGTTCAGGCGCCCGCGCCCGTGCCTGCCCCTGCACCGAAAGCTCAAGCCACCCCGCCGGCGACTGAACCTGCATCGGACGGGAAGAAAGTTATCATTCTCAAAGGTCCCATTGTCGTCCGTGATCTGGCCGGCCTGCTGGGCGTACGCCCCAACCAGTTGATCGCCGAACTGATGCGGCTCAACGTGCTCGCCTCGATTGGCGAACAGATTGAAATCAAGGATGCGGCCCGAATCGCCGAAAAACACGGCTACACCATCGAGCGCGAGAAAAAGGTCGAGCACAAGCCCCTTCCGAAAAAAGAAACTCCGAAACAGGAAGAGGAAAAGGAAAAGGCGAAGAAAGAGGAACTTCGTCCTCCCGTCGTCACCGTTCTCGGCCATGTCGACCATGGCAAGACCTCCCTGCTTGACCGCATCCGAAACACCTCCGTTGCCAAGGGTGAAGCTGGCGGCATCACCCAGCACATCGGCGCCTCGACCGTCAAGGTCGGCGAAAAGAGCATTACTTTCCTCGACACGCCCGGTCATGCGGCCTTCACCGCCATGCGCGCCCGTGGCGCCAACATGACGGATATCGCCATCATCGTGGTGGATGCCCAGGACGGCTTGATGCCCCAGACCCAGGAGGCCATCAAGCACGCCCAGGCCGCCAATGTGCCGATCATTGTGGCCATCAACAAGATGGACCTCCCAACCGCCAACCCCGACAAGGCCAAGAAACAACTTCAGGCCATGGACATGACTCCCGAGGAATGGGGCGGCAAGACAATCTGCTGCGGCGTCAGCGCCCTCACCGGCGCCGGCGTACCTGAACTGCTTGAGATGATCCTGCTCCAGGCCGAAGTCATGGAACTGAAGGCTACCCCCAATGACTCGGCCCGCGGCTATGTCATCGAGGCCCAGCTTGAATCCGGCATGGGGCCGACCGCTCATCTCCTGGTTTCGAACGGCACACTCAATGTCGGCGATGTCATCCTCTGCGGCTCCCATTACGGAAAGGTGCGCGCCCTGATCAATGACCACGGCCAGAAAATAAAGTCGGCCGGTCCCTCGACCCCTGTCAAATGCCTCGGCCTCTCCGGAGTACCCGATGCAGGCGCCCCCTTCGAGATCCTCAAGAGCGAGCGGGACGCACGGGATGCCGCCGAGGCCCGAAAGGCCGAAAACAAACTGACCCAGCTCACGGCACCAAAGCGCGCCTCCCTGGCCACCCTCTTCGAGAAGATGAAGGAAAACAAGGACCGGGTTGAACTCCAGCTCATGATCAAAACCGACGTCCAAGGCTCCCTGGAGGCCATTGACCACTCGCTGAAGCAAATCAACAGCGACAAGGTCTCCCTCAACATCCTCATGAGCGGCGTGGGCAACATCTCAGCCAACGACATCCTGCTGGCCAGCGCCTCGGACGCCATTGTGCTCGGATTCCATGTCTCCATCGACGAAAGCGCCAGCAAGCTGGCCAAGAAGGAAGGCGTTGAAATCCGCCTGCACAGCATCATTTACGAGTTGATTGATCAGGTGCGCGAGGCCATGGCCGGCTTGCTGAGCCCCATCCTCCGTGAAAAGGTCATCTCCCACGCCACCGTCAAACAGGTGTTCACCATCTCCAAAACCGGCATCATCGCCGGCTGCCTGTGCACAGATGGACGCATCACGCATCGCCTCAAGGGTCGCGTCAAGCGGGCCTCTAGCGTCCTCTTCGAGGGGAAAATCGGATCCCTCAAGCGGTTCCAGAGCGATGTCGGCGAGGTCAAGGAAGGCCAGGAATGCGGCATTCTCCTGGAAGGGTTCTCGGCTTATGCCGAGGGCGATATCCTGGAATTCTACGAAGTGGAACGTATCACCCAGACCCTGTAACCCGGGGGCTTGTTGAACATGAAGACCGACCGCCTGACCAGAATCAACGAACTTCTCCGCCGCGAGATCGGGGTCATCCTCTACCGGTTGCTCGACCGGTCCCAATTTGACCTGGCCGCCCTTACGGTGACCCATGTGATCATCAATAGCGACCTGCGAAGCGCCCGCGTCCTCATTTCCATCAGGGGCCACGAACATGAGCGGCGGGCCATGCTCGCCCGCGTCCAGCACCTTCACGGTGAAATCCAGGCTGAAATCGCCAAGGTGGTCATCCTTAAATATACCCCGAAACTCCAGTTCGCGCTCGACTCCTCCATCGAGATCGGGGACAAGGTCCTGGACATCCTCTCCAAGCTCCCCACAGCGGCGGAATCGGCAGAGCCGGATTCCCCTGACGCTGGCGCAACGGAGGAAACCGACACTCCATGATCAGATCTGACCCCTTTGATGGAATTCTGCTGGTGGACAAGCCCGCCGGGCCGACATCCCATGACATCGTTTACAAGATCCGCCGGCATTTCAACCTCAAGAAGGTCGGGCATGGCGGAACGCTCGATCCTGCCGCCACAGGCCTCCTGGTCATCCTCCTCGGCCGCGGCACCCGCGCTTCAAACCGGTTCATGTCATCCGACAAGACCTATGAGGGCACCATCCGGCTGGGCATTACTACAGACTCTCAGGACGGCCAGGGAAATGTCATCGGTGAGGCGGATCCCTCCGGCATCACCCGTGATCTTCTGGAGTCAGCCATGGCGAAATTCAAGGGCGACATGTATCAGACCCCGCCCATGGTTTCCGCCATCAAGGTGGAGGGCGTCCCCCTCTATAAACTCGCCAGGAAAGGCGAGGAAATCGAACGAAAGCCGCGCTTCGTTCATATCTACGAGTTCCGGCTTCTGGATTATACCCCGCCCAGCGGCACCTTTGTCCTTCGCTGCAGCAAGGGAACCTATGTCCGAACCATTTGCCACGACATCGGGACGGCTCTGGGCGTCGGCGCCCACCTGTCACAGCTCCGCCGCACGGAATCGGCCGGCTATACCCTCAAGAACGCCGTAACGCTGGATGCGTTGCTCACCATGGAACAGCGGGATCTCATCAATGTGGTTCTTCCTCTCCATACTCTGGCTCTTCAGCCAGGGGAGGCTTGAAAGGTTCCGGGGCCAGGAAAGTAATTTGAAATGAAAGTCGTTCGCCAGATGTCAGGCCTCCGCCGTAACAAGCGGCCCATCTGCCTCGCGGTCGGGTTTTTTGACGGCGTTCACCTCGGTCATCAGGAAGTCCTGCGCCGGACACTCCAACAAGCCCGCCTGATCGGGGGTGAAGCGTGGGCCATGACGTTTGACCCGCATCCCTTGAAAGTGATTTCGCCCGGCTCCGCCCCCCGGCTACTCACCGATACCCGGCATAAACTTCAGTTACTGGAGCAATTCGGGGTGGATGGATGCCTCCTGATCCCCTTCTCGCATCGTTTCGCCTCTACAACCGCCGCCGAATTCCTCGCGCTTCTGGAACAGGGCATCCCCACCCTCCGCTCAATATTCATGGGGCACGACTGGCGTTTCGGACACAAGGGTCAGGGAGACCGGACCCTGATGGAGTCCTGGGCCCGTCTCCACGGGATTTCCGTGCACCACGTCTCCGCCATCCGCAGAGGAGGGCTGCCGGTTTCCAGCACCCGGATCCGTGAAACCATCACCTGCGGCGACCTGGCGGGAGCCTCGACCCTTTTGGGGCGTCCCTTCAGCATGCTGGGAACCGTTGTCCCGGGAAAGCGGATCGGGCGGACCCTGGGATTCCCGACGGCCAATCTCGATTGCGGCAACGAGGCCACCCCTCCAACGGGCATCTATGCGGTTCAGGCGATTGTCGACCACCATGCCTACCCGGGCGTTGTCAGCTACGGATATCACCCCACGGTGGAGCCTTGCGCCGTCCCGCTACTCGAGCTCCACCTCCTGGATATTCGAAAAACCCTCTACCGGCGCCGGATCGAGGTATTTTTCATGCGCCAGCTCCGGGCCGAGAGGCGATTCAAGGACCTGGCGGCCCTATCCCGCCAGATTGCACGGGATGTGGCGGCGGCAAGGCAATCCCTAGCCAGCCGCCCCATGAAGAATTTATGGATCAAGACTTTACAAAAGTGGCACTCAGATACTATAGTGCCGCCAACAAATAAGTGAAAAAGTAACGAGAGAAGAAAGGGAACAGGGCTCAGATACAGTATGGATTCCAAAGCTAAGACCACAGTTCAGAAAGAGTTTCAGAGACACGCCAAGGATACCGGTTCCTCCGAGGTTCAGGTTGCCTTGCTGACGCGCCGCATTGAGGAGCTTACCGAGCACCTCAAGCTCCACAAGAAGGATCACAGCTCCCGCTATGGCCTCCTGAAAATGGTGAGCGCACGTCGTCGCCTCCTTAACTACGCCAAGTCCAAGGACGAAGCCGGCTATCAGGCCCTTATTAAGCGCCTGAAGTTGCGGCGTTAATCATGATCCCGGATTTATACGCCGGGTTTCATCCCTCCTTGTAATTAAACCGAACAGGAACCATCCTGTCTGTTTCACCCTATATTCGAAAGAAATACCATGAAAGATCCAGTATCAGTAAGTGTCGTCATCGGCGACAATAAGATTATCACCCTTGAAACCGGGTTGCTTGCCCTCCAGGCCAACGGCGCCACAACCGTCCGTTTGGGCGACACCGTCATCCTCGCAACCGCCTGCGCCTCGGAATCCCCGCGCGAAGGCATTGATTATTTCCCCCTGCAGGTGGAATACCGCGAGCGCTTCTGCGCCGCCGGCAAGTTCCCGGGCGGATTCTTCAAGCGCGAAAGCCGCCCCTCCGAGAACGAAATCCTGGCCGCCCGGTTCACCGACCGCCCCATCCGCCCGCTCTTCTCCGAGAGCTACCGGAATGACGTCCAGATCGTCGGCACCCTGTTGTCCGCCGATGGCGAGAACGCCGCCGACATCCTGACCATCGTGGGCGGAAGCACCGCCCTGACACTCTCCGAACTCCCCTTCCATGGACCGATCGCGGGCGTCCGCGTGGGCCGGGTCAACGGCAAGTTCGTGATCAACCCCACCGTCCTTGAACGCGAGCAGAGCGATCTCGACCTCGTCTATGCCGGCAATCGCAACACCCCGACCATGATCGAGGGCGATGCCAAGGAACTGTCCGAGGCCGATCTCATCGCCGCCATGCGGTTCGCCCATGAGGCCTGCGTCAAGCTGTGCGACGCCCAGCTCGAGCTCCGCCGAAAGGCCGGACTCGGCGACAAGGTCATCACGGATCCCCCGACCGACACCTCGTTCCTGGACGCCGCCCGCGCCTTCGGTGGAGCCGAGCTGTCACAGGCCTACCTGATCGCAGGCAAGCAGGCACGCAATGGCGCCGTCGGCAAAATCAAGGAGGCCGTGAAGGCCAAGATGACCGAGAAATTCCCGGGCATCACCAAGGAACAGTGGCGCGCCACCTTTGATGCGCTGACCATCGAAGTGGTCCGAGTCAACGTCCTGGAGCACGGCAAGCGCATTGACGGCCGCGGCGCGGATGAAGTCCGCCCCCTGACCGCCAAGGTCGGCCTGCTCCCCCGCGTCCACGGCTCGGCCTTCTTCGGCCGCGGCGAGACGCACGCCCTCGGCACCGTCACCCTCGGCACCAGTGGCGATGCGCAGGATATGGACGCCATCACCGGCGGCCCGACCTGCAAGCCCTTCATGCTGCACTACAACTTCCCGCCCTATAGCGTCGGCGAAACCGGCCGCTTCGGGTCGCCCGGCCGCCGCGAAATCGGTCACGGAAACCTGGCCGAACGGTCCCTTGCGGAAGTCCTTCCGAAAGACTACCCCTACACCGTGCGACTGGTGTCTGACATCATGGGCTCGAACGGATCCAGCTCCATGGCCAGCATCTGCGTCGGCACACTCGCCCTGATGGACGCGGGCGTCCCGATCACCCGCCCTGTCGCGGGCATTTCCTGCGGGCTCTTCACAGCCCCGGGCAAGGCCAAGACCGTCGTGGACATCCTTGGCGACGAGGATCATTGCGGCGACATGGACTTCAAGGTCGGCGGCACCCGTGAGGGCATCACCGGCTTCCAGCTGGACCTCAAGATCCGCGGGCTGGAGTGGTCGATCGTTGAGGAAGCCTTCGCAAAATGCCGCACCGCGCGCATGAAGATCCTCGACTACATGGAAAGCGTCATCGCGAAACCCCGCGAAGAGCTCTCTCCTTACGCGCCCCGCATCACCGTGGTGACCATCCCGGTGGACAAGATCGGCGAGCTGATCGGTCCCGGCGGCAAGAACATCCGCCGCATTGTCGAACTCAGCGGAGCCCAGATCGACATTAACGATGACGGCACGGTCAAGGTCTTCAGCAGCAAGGAGGAAGGCATGACGCTGGCCCTTCGCGAGATCAACATGATCACCGCCGAGCCCGAGGAAGGCGCCCTCTACGATGGCATCGTCACCGGCATCACCAAGTTCGGCTGCTTCGTTGAGATATTCCCCGGCCGCGACGGCCTGGTTCACATCAGCGAGCTTGCCGACTTCCATGTCCGGAATGTCGAGGATGTCTGCAAGGTTGGCGACCAGATGTGGGTCAAGTGCGTCGGGATCGATGAAAAGGGCCGCGTCAAGCTTAGCCGCCGCGCCGCGATGGCTGAGAAGGATGCTGCCGCTCCTGCCGCGGAATAAGCAACCCCTGAACAACAACGAAGCGGGAGAAAGGGAAACCTTTCTCCCGCTTTTTTATTTATCCTTCGGAACCTGCAACCGCAACCTGCGCCCGAAATGACCCGAGTTGATGGTCAGGGGGGCCGCCCGCGGAACCAGTTCGGCTGTCACATTAGTGACCGCCGCCGCTCCTGCCGCATCCTCCGCATCCTGTTCGCTCAACTGGCTTTCCAGAATCGGGCGCTCCAGGAAATCACGGTAGTCGTCTTCAACCGATTTCACCCGCCTCGCCAGCTCATTCAGCTTGCGGGTCAACATCGTGTTCTCGACCTCCAATACCGAGATTTTCTCCTTCAGGCGGTCGAACTCCCCGTCCCGGCCGGACAATTCCGTGTTCACGTTGGAGGAAATCACCGAATGGGCCCATAGAATGTTCCGGGTAATATCCTTGCGCATGGTGCTGGCCGTCTGGGCGGTCGCCTGCGCCGCCTGGGTTTCTACCCGCTTGATGGCCGCCGCCGCCGACTGGCGGGCCTTCTCCGACTTCTCCCGCTCCTGAATGATGTTGCTCCTGACCCCGTTGACACTCTCGCTGTTCAACCAGACGATGCCCGCCAGGGCCCCTGAAAAGGCCACGGTGAGCCCCAGCGTCATCCACAGGATGCGCCGCCTTGACTGACGCCGCTCATCATCCAGGAATTTCTTGAAGGAGTTGAGGACGGGAAGCGAGTCCTGATTCAGGGCGGGATCCCGGGATAGCGCAGGGAGATGCGCCCCCCCCTGCGGCTCTGCCGGTTGAGCTTGCGCCGGGGCCGGGGCCTTTGCCGGCCCAGACTCCTGTGACGCGCCCCGCGCGCCGGACATGCGCTCTGAAATACGGGACAGCGCCTCGGCCTGCAACCGCAGCACTTCGGTAAGCCCCTCGACTCCACGGGCATCCTGATCGGGATTGTTTTTTTCGTTGGTCATGGTTTTTTTCCAAGGAACCATTTTCCGATGGTTCCTCCCTTGCTTTTCTTTTCCCGTTTCAAGGCATCCCAGTGCTTCAGTTCCCGCTGAAGCTGCGCCTCAACATTATTTAGAAACCCGCCCTTCGGCGGACTGTCTTCCCGGCGCTCCTGGTTCCGCTCCATCACAACGGGTTCCGGATGAGCACCATGCTCCTCAGGCCCCAGAACCTCCAGGTGCACCACCTCCGCCTCCAGGATAGCCTGTTTTTCAACACCATCCCGGACTTTGAAATCTCCTTTTTTCCGGAATTCCCGAAGCTGCCCCTCGCGCTTCTCGATTTACTTTAAAGCCTGATCCAGCAAATCCGAGGAAGTCTTTATCTCTTTTTGGATTTGCGCAAGCTTTTCCGCCGCCTCTTTTTCGCGGTCACCGGAATTCTTCTGCAGAAACTCATACCGACCCTTCAGATTTTCAAGCTCGTGCCTCAGCAGGTTCTTCTGTTCCGCGGACATATGGAGCTCCTTCTGAAGCACCACCAGCTTCTCGCTGAGCGTCAGCCGGTCGAACCGGGCCTCCAGGTCATCGGCATCCTCCTCCTTGTCGCCGGACGGTGAATTAATCCAGTCAACGGGAGTGGGCTTGGGCTTGATCAAACCCGCCACCTGCTTGACGCACCGGCTAGCCAGCATCATGCTGTTGAGATCATGCTGGATTGCCGCCCGCTCATCCCGGATCTTCAGCTCCGCCGCGCGGACCGCCTTCTGGGCCTTGCCCGCCGCTTCGCGGGCTTTCGCCAACTGGTCAGTCAGGGACTGTAATTCCAACTTCATCCCCGTGGCTTCGTCCGCCAGCTTCCGGGCACACTCCTGCTCCGTTCCCAGACGGGTCTCCAAGTCCGGCACCTTGGCCCCCTTGGCCTCTGCCGTTGCCAGTCGGGCCTCCAAGTCCGGCACCTTGGCCTCCGCCTCCGCCAGTCGCTGCCTCATGGGCGTCAACTCCGCCTCGAGTTCCGAGGAACGGGATTTTTCAGCCTGAAGTTCATCCACCTGCTGACCGAGAAGCTTCCGTTCCGACTCCAATTCGACCACCCTCGCCTGCAGGGTTCCGATCTTGCCCTCGATCTCCTCCCGGCGGCTGTAATCCGCCTTCAGCTCCTTCCGGAGTGCGGTAAGCTCAGTGGTGAAGCGCTCGTTTTCACGGGTGCATTCCAGAAGCTTCGCCGCAGTGGTCTCCGTCTCCGCCAGGCGCCACTGGCTTGCGGAGACAAGCTTCATGCTGCTTTCCAGATCTTTTTCAAGGCGACTCAACTTGCCCTGCTGCGCACTCATCACCGTGCCGATCAGGCGTCCGCAACCGGCCAGCACCTGCCGGCATTCATCCAGGAGCAGAGGCGCAAGGGTGTCATCCAGGACCAGTTTGCGGTTCGTGCCCTTTTCCACCAACGCCACGCCGCGGGGAATGGAATTTTCGGAGGCCAGGAGCCAGATCGCCAGAAGGTTCATCGGTCCGTACAGGGTTCCATCCTCAAACCGGACGGTCCAGTTGAGTCTCAGTTCGGGAAGGGTCTCCACGGAAACCCAGGTGGCGCGGTCTTCCGACAGCATGCATCCCGGTATCACCCGGGCATCCGCCGCCCACATGCACAACGTAGCAACGTCCACGGGACCGTAAACCGTCCCGTCGGGAGTCTTGAGCAGATAGTGGGTGGCTGTTTCAGGTCCCGTTTCCATGATTATCCATTGCCAGCTGCGTTGTCATTCTTGCGGTATTGATGCACCTTGCGGGGTTTGCGACAGGCATTCTGATTGACGGCCACATACACCGAATTCTCGCCCAGGACGTGCTCCAGCTCATTCACCAGCGACTCATCACAGGTCACCTTGTATAGGTGATCCGTGTTGAGAAATACTTTTTCACCCGACGGGAATTCCAGACAGATATGGACATCGGTCCGCCCGGGATGGGCGTTGAGAATATCACGGACACGGCCCATGAGGTCAGGGTTTCCACTCAGCTCCCCTGTCGGGAAATGGAGACTCACCCGCTCGACAAAAAGGTCCGGGCAATCCCGGAGGGGATACACCTCGGCGGCTATGAGGCGGGGCGTTCCTTCCTCGATCCGGACCTCACCGCACACCATTACCGCCTGGTCCTGCACCAGCGCCGCCTTGTTGTCACGGTAGGCATCCGGCCAGACGAGCACCTCGACACTCCCGTCCAAATCCTCAAGTTTCAGGATCGCCATCTGTTCCTTCTTCTTGGTCAGCCGCGGAGTCAGCAGGGAGATCAGGCCGCCCAATCGTGTCATCGTTCCGGCCTCAACCTCCGCGAGTCGCTTCACGCTCGTCAGCTGGTAACGCTCCAGCATGCGGGCATATTGGCTGAGCGGATGGCCGGTCATGTAGGTTCCCAGCAATTCCCGCTCCCCGGCCAGCTGCTCGCTCTCCGACCACTTGTCTGCTGCGGGAAGCGCCTTGTCGTCCATGGTCACCTGGGGCTCCGACCCCATCAGGTCGAACAGGCTCGTCTGGCCCGACGACTTGTCGCGGGCAGCGGAGGAGGCCCGGTTCAGGGCGAAATCGATGCCGCCAAACCGTTGCGCCCGGTCTGCATCGGGCAGGTCGAAGGCGCCGCACCGGATAAGGCTTTCCATCACCTTCTTGTTGATCAACTGCCCCTGGAGCCGCGTGCAGAAATCCATCAGCCCCTTGTAGGGCCCGTTTCGCTTCCGCTCCTCGACAATTTCACGGGACGCACCCTCGCCCACATTCTTGACGCCGGCCAGTCCGTAGCGGACAGCACCCTTGGCGGGACTAAAGCGGACCTCGCTCGCATTGATGTGGGGGGGAAGCACCTCCAACCCCATCGGCCGGCACTCGGCGATAAATGTCGGGATCTTGTCGAGGTTGCCCATTTCACTCGACAGTAGCGCCGACATGAATTCCTCGGGATAATGGGCCTTGAGGTAGGCCGTCTGGAACGCCACAACGCTGTACGCGGCGCTATGGGATTTATTAAACCCGTAGCCCGCGAATTTCTCGATCATCCCGAAGATTTCCTCGGCCTTCCGGGCGGGAATATGGTTGGTTTTGGAACAGCCCTCCACGAACATGGCCTTCATCTTGGCCATTTCCTCGGGCTTTTTCTTACCGATGGCGCGGCGCAGGATATCGCCCTGGGCCAGCGAAAAGCCGGCCAGCACATTGGTCACCCGCTGCACCTGCTCCTGATAGACCATGTAGCCGTAGGTACCCTTGAGAATGGACTCCATCAGGGGATGCCCGTACTCAATCTTCTCCCGCCCGAACTTCCGGTTGATGAAGCTGTCAATGAACTGGAGCGGGCCCGGCCGGTAAAGGGCGTTCATGGCGATCAGCTCCTCGATCACCGTCGGCCCCAGCTTCCGGAGACTGTCGCGCATCCCTTCACTTTCAAACTGGAACACCCCGACCGTGTCCGCGCGCTGGAACAACTCGAACGTCGCCTTGTCGTCCGTCGGGATCTTCTCCATGTCCAGGATCTCACCGCGGGTCTGCTTGACCAGATCCACCGCCTCCTGGATCACGGTCAGCGTTTTCAGGCCGAGGAAGTCCATCTTCAGAAGGCCGATTTTGCCAATGGGATCCATGGCATACTGGGTGATAATCTGCCCGTCTTTATCAAGCGCCAGCGGGACAATCTCGATCAAGGGCTTCTCGCCGATCACCACGCCTGCGGCATGGGTTCCGGCATTGCGCAGCAACCCTTCCAGCACAAAGCCGTAATCCAGGATACGCTTGCAGTTCGCCTCGGTCGCATAGGCTTTCTTGAAATCAGGATTCAGCTCCAAGGCGTCCGACAGCTTGATCTTCGGGTCGTCCGGAACCAGCTTGGCAAGACGATCGCACTCCGAGAACGGCAGTTCCAGGACCCGGCCCAGATCACGAATGACCGTCTTTGCCCCCAGCGAGCCGAAGGTGATAATCTGGGCGCAGTTCTCCCGGCCGTACTTGTCCTTGACGTACTCAATCACCTCGCCGCGCCGGGTCTGGCAGAAATCAATATCGAAGTCCGGGGGCGACACGCGTTCCGGGTTCAGGAACCGCTCGAAGATGAGCTCGTACCGGATCGGGTCAATACCCGTGATCTCAAGCAGGTAGGCTACCAGGCTTCCCGCGCCCGAACCGCGCCCGGGTCCCACGGGAATCTTGTGCATCTTTGAAAAATGAATGAAATCCCACACCACGAGGAAATAGTTGATGAACCCGGTTTTCTCGATGATGGACACTTCATAGTCGCAGCGGGTGACCAGTTCCTTCTCGCGCTCATCCCGGGGATGGAGCGGATCCTTGAGCCCGTAGCGCTTGAGCAGCCCTTCATGGCAGAGCTTGATCAGGTATTCCTTCTGTGACATCTCGGGCGGAACCTTGAACAGGGGGAAATGAAGCCCGCTGAAATCGAACTCGAAGTTGCACCGTTCGGCAATCCGGACCGTGTTGCTGATGGACTCGGGAATCTCGCGGAAGATCTGGGCCATCTCATCCCCGCTCTTGAAGTAGAACTCCGAGGAGGGATACTTCATCCGCTTGGGATCACTGAGCACCGTCTGGGTCTGGAGGCAGAGCATCATCTCATGAGCCTCCGCGTGCTCCCGCTTCAGGTAATGAACGTCGTTCGTCGCCACCAGGCCGAGCCCGGTTTTCTTCGCCAGCGCCACAAGCCCCTTGTTCGCCTTACGCTGCTCGGGCATCAGGTGATCCTGGACTTCCAGGAAGAAATGATCCTTGCCGAAGATGTCGGAATACCGTCCCGCCATCTCCAGGGCACCCGCCTCATCATCCTCCAGCAGCTTGCCGGGAACCTGCCCCTTGAGACATGCCGAGAGACCGATCAGGCCGCCGGCATGCTTCGACAGGATCTCGTGGTCGATCCGGGGCTTGTAGTAGATGCCCTCCGTGTGCGCGGCACTGATCAGCCGGACCAGATTGCGGTAGCCCAGTTCGTTGGTCGCCAGAAGAACCAGGTGGTGGGCCTGCGATTTGGAGGGACCCTCCGCCTTGCGGTCAAAGCGGCTTCCGCCGGTGATATAGGCCTCACACCCGATGATCGGCTTGATCCCCTTGCCCCGCGCCGCCTCATAGAACGGCACGACCCCGTACATCACGCCGTGATCGGTGATCGCGGCAGCGGTCATGTCCATCGCCTGCGCCGCACCCACCATGTCCTTGATGCGGCAAGCGCCGTCCAGCATGCTGTACTCGGTATGAACGTGGAGATGGACAAAGGGAGTCATTAGAGAATGAAGAGGGAAGAGGGGAGAGGGGAGAGGGATTGCGTACAGGGTTGAAGATCAATTTCCATGGCTTCTGTCCTCAATCTAAAATCTTAAATCAACAATCTTAAATTCAAACGTCCATGGCCATGGCCACTTCAGGGCAGGTAAAAGGGGAGTCATACTTGGCGCAGTTGATGCACCCCATGTACAACTTGTGCATCAGGGAGGCTTTAGGCACCTCATGAAACCCCATCTTCGAAAAGAACCCGGGCGTAAAGGTGAGGCAGATGATCTGGGAGGGATTCAGACCCCGTACCCGCTCGATCGCCGCCTCCACCA
>JBAXRC010000017.1:0-13098 GCA_037131415.1 bacterium
CTATCCGACAATGCCCTGGCGGCGATGGGGACCCGCCTCCAGGATTTGAAATCCGAAAGTTCCGACCCGGTTGATGCCGAAACCCTGCAACGGGCGAAACCGGTTCTGGCACGGCTTCGCACTTTGGCCGGGCGCATCAGTGCCGTGGAGCTCGTGCGGGAAACCGTCCGGCTGACGGGTTACGACGCCATCCTGGCCGGCACATTCCATGGCGTCCAGCGCCTGGCCAACCTGCAGAAACTGCTAAGCTGGATTCAGGCCCGTGAGCGCGACGAAACCCTGAACCTCCAGGAAACCGCCAGACGGCTGGCGGGGGAAATCGCCCTGGGCAGGGAAGCACCCGATGCCGCCGTCCTGGATCCGGACGATGACTCCGTCCGCATCAACACGGTTCATGCCGCCAAGGGATTGTCCAGCCCGGTGGTCATCCTGCCTGACTTGCGCCGTTCCCCGCAAACCGACCGCGACTGGGTACTGGTCACCCGGAACGAAAACGGGGAAGCCGCGGGCGTGGCAGGAAAGCTGAAGCTGTACGCCGACGACGATGCCGGCGAAATTGAAAGCGAGCTTTATGAGGAGGCCCGCGAACTGAATCAGGACTCACGGGACCATGAATCGCGGCGGCTGTTTTATGTCGCCTGCACCCGCGCCCGGGACCTGCTGGTTCTCTCCGGCGAAAATCCGGGAAACGGGAGCAAGGATGCCTGGCGCTCGTGGATCAACCAGCACCTGCTGCAGTGCAACTTCAACACCTCGCTGATCCGGCTTCGGCCATACGGCGAGGTGGAGCGGGCCTGGCGGAAGATCGCCGCCACGCCGCCGGACCGGGCAATCCCGACCCCGTCACAATTCCTGGCCGTCAGCACGGGAAATCCCGTGATGGCCGGGGTGGAGCGTTATCGGTTCCCGGTCACCACACTGCTGCAGGCCCTTTCAGCCACTCCCTCGCCCCATCCCGCGCTCCGCCTTTCCCTCGCGTCAATCATCGTCACATCAGCCGGGCAGGAGGACCATGAAGTTCCCGAGCCGGTTCTGGACCGGTCGCAACGCGGCACACTCGCGCACCGGATCCTGGAAACCCTTGACTACGCATCGGGCATTGCGCTTGGAACCCAGATCGACCAGTCGCCGGAATGGGGTGATGCCCATGCTGCTGAACGACGGCTCATTCGGCCCCGGATTGAATCCGCCGCGCTGACCCTCTCCCAATTGCTGGCGGGCGTGGCCCCGGAAAACCTCATCCGCGAGCTGCCTTTTGCCGCACGGTTCAACCATGACGGCGCACAGCTCATCGTGGACGGGAAAGTGGATCTGGTTTTCCTGAAAGACGGCATCTGGCATATCGTGGATTACAAGTTTTCAGACCACGATGCCGCTACCCTGCGCCGCGATTATGCCCTGCAACTGGCGGTATACCGGGAAGCGCTGTCGGTTGCGGACGCGGGAGGCAACCGGAAGCCACGCTTCATGACACCCGAAAAGAACGCTGCCCCCTTCACGCTGCTCCTGATCGGGATTAACAGCCAGGGAACATGCACGGAGGTGGACGTCTCGAACGTTGAGCATGCGAATCTCGAGGAACAACTGATTGCAGCGGCGAAAGAGTTAGCTGAATTTCCTTAACCCAGCCCGAAAAACCGGCGAATGCGGTCGGCCAGGACCGAGCGGGTTTCAACTGGTGCCACACCCGCCGGCTGACCAGCCAATCGTGCCGCACGTTCGGAAAGCCTTTTTTCAAGGATCACGGCGAGACGTCCGGCCAATTCCACATTCGCCTGCAACAGGCCGGCAAAGGACTGCTTGGCAACCTGAACCACCTCGACATCCGTTTCCGCCACAACCGTTGCCGAGCGGGGCTCTCCGGTCAGGAGCGACATCTCGCCGAAGAACGCCCGTTCCCCGAGATGGGCTACCGGCACGGGCTGCCCATCTGCCCCGGCCACAAGAACCGATACCTTCCCGTCCCTGACGATGTAGAAGGAATCACCCGGCTCACCCTGCCGGAACAACGTCTCCCCGGCGGCAAAAATCTGCAGTCGGGCGCTCTCGACCAACCGGCCCATCTCGTCTGCGGACAGCGACTGGAACAGGTCAACCCCGGCAAGCAGGACCCGGACGGATTCGTCCGCCTCGACCCGCCCGCGGAGCTCATCCGCAACCGCATCCCGCTCGCGGCAGTCCTGGATGGGAAAGGGAATTGAAATCCCTTCCCTCCGGAAGGCATACCAGAGGCGGTCCATGACCGCGCTCTGGATCGGGTCGAGCCGGGCAAAATCCCCGATGAAGAATTTTATCGTGAAGGTGATGGCCGAATCAGCATACGCCGCAAGATAAACCATGGGGGGCGGCTCCGTGCGCACATCGGGAATCTCCGCCAGCGCCCCGAGAATCACGCGCCGCGCCTTGTTCGGCGGGGTATCGTAGCTGACCCCGATGGTGAGAACGCAGGCATGGTTTCCCGTAGGCCTTGAAAAATTGACGATGGCCTCCCGGGCAATGGAGCCATTGGGAATCACGATGTAGTCATCCGCCTTGGTGCGAAGCCGGGTGGCGCGCCAGGTGGTGTCCACCACCATGCCGGTATGACCGCCCACCGTGACCCAGTCACCGATCTGGAAAGGGCGCTCCGCATTGAGCGCCAGCCCGGAGATCAGGTTTCCCAGCGTATCCTGGGTGGCATTACCGACGACGTAGCCCACCACGAGGGAGGACACCGCCAGCACGTTCAGGTTCACTCCCGGGAAGAATCCCCGCACAATCAGGACCAGCGCCATGGCGGCCACCGCCCACCGGCCGAGGTCACGAACCACCTGAGGGACCTGGGGTCGGTTCCGCCACCGGGCAAACACGCCGAAGAAAACCACATCAAACAGCTTGAGGCCAAGGGCCACGCCCAGAAAGGCGGCCGACGCCATGACGGCCTCACCAACATGGGGATGCATCTGGAGTAAAATCGGCTTCAGGAACAGCAGGACGAGTAGCATGAGCGTCAGCAGGTTCAACTGCAGGCTGATGCTTTTGAACAAGGGCCTGCGGGATAATACCCGCTGCGCCAGGGAAAATATCAGGTAGACCATGAGAAGGGCACCCACCCGGGCCATCGCTCCGGCCGGATCAACCTGCGCCCCGTCCTGCATCAGCGTCCAAAAAGCCTGTGTTATCATGCCCTGCTATTTACCGGCGCGGAAAATCAGTTTTTCTTCTTGTTAATCCCGACGCCGACCTTGGCGCCACCCGCATCCAGATTGGCCGCCTCCTTGTCGGTGCCGCCCTCGGTCTTGGCCGCGATAAGCTCTTCCACCTTGGCGCTCACGAGGGTAGCCGCGCGAGAGAGCTCCTTTTCCTTGGCCTCGCCATCCTTGGGTTTCCTTCGCGGATTCTGCTTTTTCTTGGCCTCTCGCTCCAGGCGCTTGGACTCCTGGTCCTCGATCTTCGAAAGCTGCTCGTCGGCCTTTTCCTGGGAGGAGAATTTCTGCGACCCCACAATGAAACGGGGCGCCAACTTTGACCCGGGGAAGGGTATGCCCTTGTTCAGCTCATCCGCACGCCACTCCTTGCCCACTTGCGAAACCGCCTTGGTGAAATACTTCTGCTCAAGTTTGATGTTTTTCTCAAACATCTTGAATTCGGCGCCGGGCATGGAGAGCGTTTCCACCTTGCGGTCGGAACCCATCAGCTTCACCAGGTAATAATCCTCCCCGGCGACCCCCTTTCCCGCCGTGAACACCACAATCGCCAGCATGAAAATCCATCGTACTGCATTCATCTTTCATTCTCCCTGTTTGATCGAAATATCGCAAAAGGGTAGCGAGGATGCCCATCCGGCACAAGGAGATTATGGGTGCGCGGCTATGACTACCTGAAGATTCCTGGCGTCCGGGTTCCGGATGGCCCAGGCCCGGGCAATCCTGTATCCGGGAAGCCAGACAACCTCCCCGTCACACTCCAGCAGGGATATCCGGGAACGGGAGGCGCGCGGCACTTTCGCATCCACCAGGATGTCCTGAAGTTTACGGGACCCGTTCATCCCATAGGGCGCGATGCGGTCTCCGGGCGCGGCCAACCGCACCAGGATCGGCCGTCCCCCCCGGGCCTCCGCCGACAAACTGGCGCGTGCCGGCAGAATCCCCGGGCCGCGCCCCGGCTCCCTCACGAGGCCGGCGGCCAGTTTCACGGTAATGCGGAGCCCCAGGGAGGGAATCAGCGTCTGACCGGGAACCTTCAGGCGCACCGGCCCGGCCGGCGGCTTCGGCCCGCCCTTTGCAATCTTATGCGGGGGACCCGCCAACCGGAGAACGGTATACGCCCGTTGCACCGTCCATCCTTCAGCCAGGGTGACGCTCTCGCTTCCGCGACCCCGCCCCAACAGCGGATTTACACGCCCTACCGCATCATACTCCAGGCAGGAAGCCGGAGCCCCCTGCCGCGCGAGCCACAACCGGATAACCCGTCTCCGGGCCGCCAGGGGCTGATCCCGGAGAGAACGGCTGTTAAGGCCGCCATCTTCCATGCAGTCATTCAGGATCCGGCCAGCCCACTCATCCATCCAGTCATCTTCCGCGGCCAGCACCTCGCGGGTTCGATGCAGGGCATCACGGATTCCCGGGTTGTAATCCCGTTCCAGAAGGGGGAGAAGTTCACGCCTGACCCGGTTCCGGAGAAAAGCCGTGTCGCGGTTGGACGCATCCTCGCGCCATGAAACTTTTTTCCGCTTCAGGAAGGATTCAATCTCCGCACGGGTGACGGACAGCAGCGGCCGCACCACCTTCATGCCCTCAAGGCTCGTGGCGGCGTCGATTCCGGACAATCCGGCCCGGCCGGCGCCCCGGATCAGTTTCAACAGGACGGTTTCCACCTGGTCATCGGCCGTATGGGCGGTGGCAATCACATCCGCCTTTACCGCCCGGGCCGTCCTTGCCAGGAACTGGTACCGCGCCTTTCGCGCCGCCATCTCGAGGGAAATTCCCTGTCGTTTTGCCAGGGCGGGCACCCGGGCCTTCGCTGAAAAAAAGGGGAGCCCAAGCTTGCCGGCTTCGGCCCTGACAAAATCGGCATCGCCGCCTGCAGCCTTGCCGCGAATCCCATGATCCAGATGCGCCACCGTCAGGCGCCAGTGGTGCCGACGGGCCAACCCGTGAAGACCATACAGCAGGGCCATGGAATCAGCCCCACCGGAGACGGCGATCAGGATGTGGCTTAAGGGGAAGGGGCAAGGGTTCAGGGCGAGGGTACTCGTCCTCATTGAAATTCGCGAAGCATTCTCTTCCTCGGCCGCCACATCCCCTCTTCTGGAGGGCGAAGCTTGCTGAGCCGCAGTCAACAGGGGGGCATAACTATCAAACCCCTTGCCTTTTAGTCCGATTGTTTTCTTTTCAGCCTCCCCGGTTGATGCGGCTCGACAAGCCTCGCCCTCCAGAAGAGTGGAAAATGATTGAGTCAAGTGAACATCCCTTTACCCATCAACCCGCCCGCTCAATTTTCCGGACGCCGCCCATGTAGGGCACAATGGCATCGGGCAGGGTCACGGAGCCGTCGGCTTCCTGGCCGTTCTCCAGGATCGCCACCACCAGCCGCGCCAAGGCCACGCCGGATCCGTTGAGGGTGTGGACAAAATCCAGCTTCCCGTCCGCCCGGCGGTAGCGGATGTTGGCGCGCCGCGCCTGGAACGCCTCGAAATTGCTGCACGAGGAGACTTCCAGCCAGCCATTCTGGCCGGGCGCCCAGAGCTCGATATCGTAACACTTGGCCGCGGCAAAACTGATGTCACCGGTGCACAGCGAGAGGACGCGGTAGGGCAGCTTCAAAGCCTGGAGCACCGCCTCGGCATTGGCGACCAGCAACTCCAGTTCGGCATAGGAAGTGGACGGCTCGACGAACTTGACCATCTCAACCTTGTCGAATTGATGAACCCGGATGATGCCCCGGGTTTCCTTGCCGGCGGCCCCGGCCTCGCGGCGGAAGCAGGGCGTGTAGGCCGTCAGGTATACGGGTAGCGGCTTGTCGATGACGTCATCCCGGTAGTAATTGGTCACCGGAACCTCGGCAGTGGGAATCAGCCAGAGGTCGTCCGTGGCATGATACATGTCCTCGGCCATCTTGGGTAGCTGGCCTGTGCCGATCATGGACGCGGTATTCACCACGAAAGGAGGCAGCATTTCCGTGTAGCCGTGCCGGGTGGTGTGCATATCCAGCATGAACTGGATCAGGGCGCGCTGTAGCCGCGAGCCCATGCCCAGCAACAGGGGAAAGCCCGACCCGGTTATTTTGGCGCCCCGGGCAAAATCGAAAATCCCAAGATGCTCCCCCACCTCGACATGCCCCCTGGGTTGGAAGGTGAACTGGCGCGGCTTGCCATAGGCGCGAACCTCCACGTTGGCCGAGGCATCGGTGCCCACAGGCAGACTGCTGTGGGGAAGATTCGGAATGCGGAGAAGATTGTCCTTCAAGCGCACCTCCAGGTCACGGACCTCACCGTCCTTCCGGGCAATCAGGTCACCCAGGTCGCGCATGGCCTTCTGGGTGGCGGCCGTATCCTGCCCCTTGCTCTTGAGGAGGCCGATTTCCTTCGAAACGGTGTTGCGCTGGCTCTTGAGGGTTTCAACCTCCGTCACCAGTTTCCGGCGCAAGGCGTCATCCGCCACGACGGCATCAAGAAACTCCATGCTGGCGCCCCGGGAAGCAAGCCCCTGTCGCACGGTATCCTCATGGTCACGAATTAATTTGATATCCAACATAACTCACCCCGTATGATGCTTCACCCAATAGCGGCCGATATGCTAGCGGAGCGGCTCCCGGGATGCAATGCCGGAAGAGGAAGAGAGTTTTCAGTGTTCGGTGTTCAGATACAAGGGGCGTCCCCGTGGCCCCGTTACCACAGCCTGTAAGGGGTCAGTTACAGGGGGGGGGCGTCCCCGTGGCCTTGTGCCACGGGTCGCGAAAATGTTCGGTTCCCGCCACGCAAGGTGGCGGGGCACCCCCTATAACTGACCCATTACCACAGCCTCAATCTTTGTCTTTATGTCTGGCACGGCTTTCCCTATTCTAGGGGGACTTTATGAAGCAATGGCTTTCAAAATTTCGCTCCCAGCGGCTCAAGGAGCGCTTCAAGGATGGAATTGGCCGGAAGACGCCGGAGGACGATCTCTCCTGGTGGAATCGCCCCCTCTTTTCCCTCCTGATCGGCCTGCTCCTGTGGGGAGCCGCCTGCGCCCTGCTCCTCAACGGGATCGATCCCCGCTCCGGAAGCCTGCAAGCCACGTTTCTTCACGCCGGCAATGAAGTGCTGCTCCTCATCATCACCGCCGTTTCCGCCACGCTGCTGAAGGTCTTGACCCCGGATATTCTCAGGAATAATACCCGGCTCATGCTTCTGGCCATGTGCGCCTTGACGACCGCCATCTCCGGAAGCCTGCTGATCCACGACGGGGGGCGCGGTTTTGCCTTGCCGCAGGCTTCAGCCGACCTCCTGGTTCCCGTCCTGATTCCCTTTGCCTTGTCCCCGCTCCTCGCGGGAATCCTCCTCGGCGGAAGCGCCGCCCTGGTGGCCGGTCTCTGGTCCACCCTGACCTGCCTGGTCATCGGAAATTTCACCGCCTCCATCCTCCTCTCCGGCATCATCGCGACCGCCACCGCCGCCGTCCTGATCCGGCGGTTGCGCCGCCGCACCCAGCTTATCCGCGTGGGGTTGACAATCGGCCTGCTGCAGATCGCCAGCCTGGCCGTCATGGCCGGACAGCTTCCCATGGCTCCCCATCTTGCCGGAAAACTGGTCCTCGCCTGCGTCGCCAGCGGACTGGGCGCCGCCCTGCTCGCCCTGCTCCTGTTGCCGCTGTTTGAGCTCCTGTTCGGGGTCACCTCAAACATGACCCTTCTGGAACTCTCCGATCTTGCCCATCCCCTGCTGCAACGCCTCGCCTTTGAGGCACCCGGCACCTACCACCACAGCCTGATGGTGGCCAATCTGGCCCAGGCGGCGGCGGATGAAATCGGAGCCAATTCCGTTTTGGCCAGGGTCGGCGCCTATTTCCACGATATCGGAAAGGTGACCAAACCGGGCTATTTCACCGAAAACATCCGGACGGGCGACAATCCCCATGACGGCCTGACCCCCAGCATGAGCGCCATGCTGGTTATGGCCCATCTCAAGGAAGGACTAACCCTGGCCATGCTTCATAAGCTACCACGCCCGGTCATGGATATCATTCAACAGCACCATGGGACGGGATTGGTTTACTATTTCCACCACAAGGCCGGACAACGAGCCCTGGCCGACACCCAATCCACGGCCAGCCGGGGTAAACCTGTGGTGGATGAATCCAGCTACCGGTACCCCGGCCCCAAGCCATATTCCCGCGAAGCGGCCATTATCATGCTTGCCGATGCGGTGGAAGCCGCCTCGCGCTCTCTCGAAAAACCAACCCCCGCCGGCATCGCCGAACTGGTGGACCGGATTACCGAGGGCCGGATTGAGGATAATCAGCTCGATAACTGCGAAATGACCCTGGTCGAGCTCTGCCGGGTCAAGCGGGCGTTCGTCTTCTGCCTGTCCAATATGCTTCACAGCCGGATCGCCTATCCGAAACCGTGAAAACAGAAGTCAGAAGCCAGAAGTCAGAAGTCAGAATTTGTAAACCTGACCCCCGAACCCTGAACCCTGACGCCTTCCGGGTCCTGCCAGTCAACCGCCAAAAGACCCTGAAGGTCGATCTGGTTGCCATCCGGAAACTGGCGGAGTTTTTTCTGGGCAAGTCCGCACAGCGGGCCGGACTCCGCTGGGGCGAGGTCTCCGTGGTGCTGGTGGATGACCGGAAATCACAGGAGATCAACCGGGCGGCGCTCGGACACGACTACCCGACCGATGTCATCAGTTTCAATTTCGCCCCACTCCCCGGCGAGGATCCCACCGCCTGTAACGGTGAAATTGTTGTGAATGCGGAAATGGCACTGCGCCTGGGCGGACGATATGGAGGGGTTCACCGGGAACTGGCCCTCTATCTGGCCCACGGCTGCGATCACCTGTCCGGCGCCGACGACGCCACATCCGCCGAGCGGATGACCATGCGGCGGCGGGAATTGCGATGGCTGAAGGAGGCCGAAGAAAAGGGGGACAGGGTTCAGGGTTCAGGCGGCAGGGCGCAAGCATCGTGATCATCAAGACGACAGGTATTGTGCTGCGACTCGATCCCTTTTCAAAGACATCGCAGATTATTTCGTGGCTGACCCCGGATCATGGACGGGTGGCAACCCTGGCCAAGGGGGCAAAACGGCCGCGCAACAATCTGGTGGGCCAGTACGACTGCTTTTACACCTGCGAGCTTCTTTTCTACCATACCCAGCGCAGTTCCCTTCACATCCTGAAGGAATGCTCTCCCCTGGCCCCGAGGACAGGCTTCCGTGAACAGTGGCGGGCATCCCTGTGCGCCTCCTACCTCTGCGACCTCCTTAACCGCCTGACTCCGTCAGGAGTCGCCCAGCCTGCCTTATTCGATTGGGCAAATAACACACTGGATTTCATAGCCAGCCACGGACCAACGGGTCCTGTCATGAATTGGTCGGAATTGAAGCTTTTGAAACTGTTGGGCGTTGCGCCCCAGTTGACCGGATGCCTCGCCTGCGGCTCCCGGTCACTCCCGACGGACCGGCCACTGGCCTTCTCCATTTCACGCGGGGGGTTGTTGTGCCCGTCCTGCAGAAGCGGGGACGATACGCTCGTGATGCCCGTCGGCCAGGATGCCCTGGCTATGTTGCGGGGCTGGGAAAACACCGACACCCCGATCATTGCCCGGCGGACGATCTGTACGGCGCAGCAGGCCCAGACCGCCAACCAGCTGCTCAGCGCCTTCCTGCACTATCATCTGGAATCATCGCTGGCGCGTGATATTGCGCTGGATAGGATTTAGGAGCCTGTTGAAAAACAAACCTGGCGCAAGGCACCTGGAGGGCGAGGCTTGCCGAGCCGTGTCCACTGGCGAGCCTAAAAAGTGAACGATCAACCTGCAAGACACGGGGTTCGATCGTCATGCGATCATTTGGCCCGCGGCTCGGCAAGCCTCGCCCTCCAGTGGAAATAATCAGAGTGAGCACTTTTTCGACAGGCTGTTACCCCCCCCCGTCACTTGTGGCAAAAGAAAAAGCCGGACTCAATGAGTCCGGCTTAGCACATCGGTTCAGATTATGGTTCAGGCCACGAAACGCGCCTTGATTTGACCGGCCACATCCGCCAACCGCTGGCGGAACGTGATGGCGAGAGAAGCCAGAACCACCAGCATCATCCACACCGTCTCAGGCTCGGGAACGACCTGGGTCAGCCCGATGTCTTCAAAGGTATATGTGTGCGCTGAAAGACTATTGTAACTCGCTAGCTCGAAACCAAATTCCGTAATAGTTGTAAACGTTGTCGCACCGACACCCGTAAAATCAGACAAAAAACTTGAAAATGTTTGTGATCCCGATGCGGGCGCCGTCATGATTGACGAATAAAAATAATTCCCTTCTGAAACAAAGTACATTCTCAACCCGTCATCAGTAGGCGTTACCGAATTGTCATTCTTCAGTGTAAAAGAAATATTATACTGAGGGGCGAGTGAAGCCTCATAACCGGACCAGTCTCCAAGCAAGGTGTCAGCTCCAGCTCCCGTGTTAAGTTTTCCAACAGGAAACCAACTTGCCTCCTGCCCTGGCGTAACAGCCCTGAACTGAAGCGTGACGCTGGTAAGCGTCGTCCCGGAAACAGTAACAGCAGCAGGAGTATAAGGAGCAGGAGAAGAGCTTATGTCGGTCGCCTGCCAATTCGCAGTGCCCGATGCCCAGGGCGCTATGGGCGAGCCATAGACCTGCCCGCAGACGAACATCGTCATGCATGTAAATACCAGAAATAATAATTTTGTCTTCATGTTCGCCTCTATTACTTGCTGTGAATCTTTACCTTATAGAATCGGGCACCAACCACCTGCTGCTCAACATTGGTTGTGACTTGAGCATCTGAAGCCTGGATATTTGTGGCTGTCGTAACAAACGATGCGGGATCGGTCAAGTCGGATGACTCCAGAACGTCATAGGACACGGACGCATACTTGTTGTTTTTCCATTTCAGCGCCATCTTGCCATTCGCATCACGCTCAATGGACACCATAAAATAGGAAGCGCTATTGGTGGGATCCGTACCCGCCAGGAATTCCGCACTATTGCATCGCCCGTCACCGTCACTATCATCCGTCCCAATCGCATCCAGATTCGTGGTCGGCAATCCCTGTTCCATCAACCAGGCAACCGGAACCGGATTTTGTCCGGAGGTGAAGGGCCCGCCCCATACACCAACCAGCTTCAGGTTGTCGATGGCGAGTTGCTCGGCAGTTGTGTCATTTGGCGCTCTCTGAAACGTAAACCCTATCGCAATGACATCTGCTGAATCCGCCGCAAAATCAGCCGGCGTATCAAATTTAATACTGCCCTCCCAATTTGCCGAATAGGCAAAGGGGATAACAACGTTCACGGGTACGCCATCAGAATGCCCGGAAAGGGCGCCATCGAAGGGTATTCTCCAGACATGCCTGCTCCGTGGAATAAAGTAAAAATACGGCTTATAGCTGAAGCTTTTGGGAATGGCATCGAAGGAAACGGCCTCTATATTCGCGAAATTTCCAACAAAATATCCCGAGGAGGCGTTTGAGCTTCCTGAAATATCGGAATCATAGGGGAATCCATCGCCGACATTGCACCGCAACGCCATAGACTGGTTTGTCCAGCAGGATAGTGAATCCGAGGGAACCCAGTTCTGGGAGCCATCCGTCCATTTCTCGGTCAAGTTGGCAACCGGCGCTTCCAGCGTAATGGTCTCAGCCGGCAAATTACCCGACCAAACTACGAGAGCAAGCAGTCCTAAAATCACACCTTGAATTTTTTTCATACACACCCCCCTAACAAAATCTTATCGAGTGTTTCTAGTTCTGTACCCAATCTATTGCAGCACCTATATTCCTGTAAACAAAACCATCCCCGGCCCTCAGAACCAGAGACAATGATTTATTCATAAAGGGACCGCTCACCCACTTGCTGCCGTCATATTGCGCGCGGACAGTTGTATTGGATCCAAAACCCTGATAATAGAAATAATCTCCGGAATGTGGCGTAGCGCCGGCTAAGCCAGGGATCACTCCGCCACTCACCGTATGATCATCAGCGGCCCACGACGCGTAGGTCCAACCATTAGCAAGCAACTTAACTCCTATTTTTTCGCTTGGCTTGGTTCCGGCAAAAACCATAGGAGAACTACCTGCTCCGGAACTTACAATCACTAGACCGGATCCTGGATAAAACACGGTATCATTCGCTGATCCGCTCCAAGCGGATCCAGACAAGCTATACGCACGGTATGTACCATTCGTGTCATAGGCATACACCTTATAGTTATCGGTCAACCCCAACATGAGCTGATCCCCCAGTGATCCGCCAATCTTCCCGGCTGCCGATGAAACATAATTTACTGGCACCCCCGTGATATATCTCTGCCCGAGAACCCGGGGCTGCTTGTAGGCCGCATAGATCTCACTGTTCGTAACCGCAGTCGTTCCATCAGCGGAAATACGGACAAGTTTATAGAAGTAACGGCTAATGGATCCCGGATTGATTTCGGTTCTCGTCATACTGTTCCCGCTAAGATCGACAGACGCTCCTCCATTCATCAAGACAAAGGCACCGGACGGATTGGCCGTGCCAAGCAGCTTATATGTCGCGCCCACCGCAACATTATCAAAACTCCACGTTGCAGATGTCGCATCGGCAGTAACACTCGTATTGGTCGGTCTCGGGTCTGTCACCGTACCAAACTTGGTCGCCGCCACCCACATCGGTATATTGGGTCCAACATTCTCTGCAAGCGCAGGAGGAACAGTCACCGACACCCGGCAATCATCCAGCGAGGTGGCGCCTGCGCTCCCGCTCAGATTCTGAACCCTCACCCATCCATGCGCAGTTACAGAAGGATCAATAGGGGTTAAGTCGACGGCCAAGGGAAGGTTATTGACAAAGAAAGACCATTTTCCGCCATTCCCATAATCTGTAAGAATACTAACGTGATAGTAGGTATTGTCCGCCACCGTC
>JBAXRC010000018.1:0-13042 GCA_037131415.1 bacterium
CAGGATAAGGGAACCTTTCCACTCATGAACCCAGGACTTTAAAAACGTCATGCCAACTCGTTACCTTTTTATCCTGATCGCCCTATCCGTCCTCTTGATGCTGGGATCGGCCCCTCTCACGGCCGGTTCCCTTCCGAAGTCACAGGTTTCCTCCGGGGCGAAGTGGATCATCCATCTGGATATGGATCAATTCAGTCCTTCCAAAACCTGCCGGATACTTAATACCAGTGGACACGCTGACGCCAAAAACTTTCAATCCCTGCTCAACCACTATCGGACCCTTCTGGGCGTGGACCCTCTCAAGGATCTTACGGGAATAACGGTGTACGGAAACGAGATGACCGGAAGCCGTGGCATAGCCTTGATTAGTGGAGCCCTTAACAACCGGTCCATCACGCGGCAGTTCAGCACTTACCCCCAGTACCGAACGAAAAACTCGGGAAAGTTAACGCTCCATTCCTGGCAGGACAAATCTACTGGGCGCCCGCTGTGGGCCGCTTTCCACACATCGCGTCAATTGATACTCGCCTCGGACGAACCCTCCCTGATGAAGGCCGATGCGGCCCTAGGCGGAGACAGCCCGACGCTTTCCAACGGAAAACCACCCGTGCTCCCCATTCCTCCCACGCGGAAGGGATCCTTTTTCACAGCCGTGACACGCGGTTATGCAGGAGCCAGCCCGTCTCCCGTCATGGCACAGGTACTGAAGAACACCGAGTTGGCTACCATTCAGATCAGTGAACAGGCCGGTATCGTGGACGGATTACTCATCCTCGAGGCCATCTCAGCCGATGCCGCAGTATTTATCCACCAAACCCTGAAGGGTGTTATGTTTTTCTCGACCTTATCCGAAGAATCAAGCCCCTTTGCCAATCTGGCTAATATGGGCACCATCACGCAGGACGGAAAAAATGTCACATTAAAGATTCACTGCCCTGCCAGCGATGCCGCCGAACTCCTTGCCGCCACCCTGCTCGCCCAGTAGAGAATTTCAAGGCAATGTCGGATCCCGGGAGAAGGCGTCACTCACATCCAGATCCGTTCCCGAGAATTCCGAGCCAAACACCGGGGGAACCACACCAGCCCAGTAATTGAACCGGGCAGAGAAAGATCCGGCACCGGACCGCTCCAGCTCATAACCCCTGTTCCCCGACATGACGTTATGCCCCGTGCTGCCCAGCACTCCGCCCCCGAAATCATACTGCCGGTTAACTTCCCCAACATCCGCCGCGGTCTGCACATAAATCCCATCATTCGAGTTTTTTCTGACCACATTGCGTTCGCCAAATAACTCCAGGCGCCCGCCTGCCGATGCCCGCAGATTCAGCCCGTCGCACCCGTTCCCATTCGCCGTATTAGCAATGACATCCGCCCTGATGTCCCCGGCCGCCCCAAGATTCGCCATAAGCCCGTGGCCCCCGTTCCCACCTGCCGCATTGTCCTCCAGCAATAAGAAGACATCACCATTGTAGCTGGTAGCCGCCACACGGATTCCGTTGCCGTCATTCCCTCTGGCAGTGTTTTCATGAACCGAAGCGCTGATCAGAGAGGATCCCTCCAGCTCAACGTCAACACCACTACCGTGATTCCCGGTTGCCATGACGTGATCGATGGCCAGATTAATGTCCCCGAAAAGGGAATCAACTCCAACCCGCAAACCGCTCCGATTGTCGTCTGTCCGGACATTCGAGAACGATGCGTCAATCAAATCAACCGCCGAAAGATCCGCAAGGATTCCGCTCCTGCCATTTCCGGAATAGTCTCCAGAAACACGAGCCCTGAAGCGGTCACCCCCCAAGGCGGATAAAACAACGCCAGATCCTTCGCATCGCGTCACCACGTTGTCACTCAGGATTATATTCACATCACTGACGCCAAGAATGTCGCAGGCAATCCCGTTTCCACTTATATCAGCAATCCGGTTTCCCGAAATATCCGCTCCAAAGGAAGAGGTTAACAACGCGCGGAGAAAAATCCCTGCATCCATCTGCCCATGTCCATGAATGTAGTTGTGCCTGATCGACACATCCGTCACGCCGTCGCCAAAGAGGCCGACATTATTCCAGGGCCAGGAGTATGGATTCGTCGCTTGGGTCGAACTATGTTGAACAACCTCAAACCCGGTCAACGTCACATGGCTCGCCAGGGTAATCGCCGGTCCGCGTCCCATCCCGTTCACCACCGGATAGACCCCGCCCATGAAGCGGTTTCCCTGGCCATAAATCGGGGCGCCGCTCCCCCATAGCGTCATTCCTGAACGCATCACAACCTGCTCCTGGTACTGTCGCTCCGCATCCCTCACATAAACCATCGTGCCGACGGCGTTCTGTATGCCCGTATTGATCTGCCTAAACGGGTTTTCCCACGTCCCGTTCTCCAGCCCGCTCCGGTTATCATCATCCACAAACGTCACCCCGGTGACCAGAACAAGGCTGTAATCCTTGCGCTCCGCCGAGGCTACCGTGCGACTCAGTTCGCGCCGGTCCGACACCACTTCCACAGGCCTAGATACATCCGTACGGATATGCAGGTCACGCATCACCATCTCTGTCATGCGCGAAGCCACTGTCGCTCTGCCTCCGCCCGGCTTGAATCCGTCCAAGGCTCCGGCAAACGGGTTCTTTCCCCGGCTCAGATTCGCCAGATCGCACGGCACTGATGCCCGGATCCCGGCGGAATAACGGGAACCAATCAGGGCTTTATCCTCGAACCAAGCGGCATCGAGGCACAACGCAGGAACCGGCTTTATTTCCAAGCGCCCCTTCATCCCGGAAATGTCATTGCCGTAATGGGCATTGTAATTGTAGTACCCGACAAACACCTTGATGTCGGCATAATCCTTCACAACAGGTAATGGCAGTAAGGATCCGATTTCGCCATCAAATCCCTCCATGGCCTGCTCGGTCATCTGATAGTGTTGCAAGGTTTTGACGTCATAGGTGGTGGTGATGTCGTAGCCGTACTGGGTTATGTTGTATCCTTGTCCAGCTGGCTCATACCAGTAACTGTTGTGCTCCTGCGTGCGTCCCGATCCCGTCACAAACTTGTCCGTCGTTTGCTTCCCGTCCAGAGGCAGGTAGGCGTTCACTCGCAGATCTATCCACTGTCCCAGGAATTCCATCCCGAATCCGAGCTGATTACACGTGTTATCAAGCGAAGTATTGCGCAAGTCATAGAAGAGGGTGCCCCCAACTATGAAGCCCCGGTCCGGGAAAAGCCTGCGATACCCGGCACCGAAGTTGAATTCCTGCCCGTCATCGTCATTCCAGGAACCACGCGCATTGACAAAGATAAGGCTATCCTTGGTGGCGATTACGGGAACCAGAATATCCCCGAAACTTTCCGCCTGTTGATCCCCGAAATGAACGCCGAGATTGATCCGTCCCGCCGATAACGGTTCCGCCCAGGGCTGGGACGGTTCACCTTGCCCAGCCTGGGGGACAACCAATCCCAGAATGACCGCCCAAATCCGGAACGGTACGTGTCTGACATTCATGGGCTCGAGAATAAAACATCCGGAGCCCCCAATGCAACCTACTCCTTCATTGCCGACTCAAACCGGGGCGCAAGGAAGTGGTGAATTACGAAGGCGACAACATAGGCGAAGGCGCAAATGGCAAACAGGAGGGAATATCCCGCCGTCTCATTGCCAGCCAACCGGTAATGATCCAGCATCTTGCCCGTCACGATCGGGAAGAAAAAGCCCCCCATCGAACCGGCCATGCCGCCCAGCCCAATGATCGAGGCCACCGCCCGTTTCGGGAACATGTCGGAAACGGTCGTGTACAGGTTGGCCGACCAAGCCTGATGTGCCGCGCCCGCCAACCCGATCAGAAGCACCGCCGGCCAATCCCCCACCTCGGTCACAAAGAAAATCGGAAGCACACAAAGGGCAAAGATGAACATGCACGTCTTGCGGGCACGGGTGACACTCCAACCCGACCGGGCCAGATGACCCGTGATCCAGCCGCCAAAGATGCTCAGCACCGTAATGATCCCGTAAATGGTCACCAGCAACGGCCAACTGTGCTTAATGTCAAGGTTTCGCGTTGTCTTGAAATAGTCCGGCAACCAGATCAGAAAAAACCACCACACCGGGTCAGTCAGGAATTTTGCCATAATGAACGACCACACCTGCCTGTAGCCAAGCAGATCAATCCACCGGAGCTTTTCCGCTGTGGAGTTTTCCCTGTCACTGAGAATATGTTCAAGCTCCCCCTTGTCTACGGCGGGGTGCTTTTCCGGAACATCATACATCCGGATCCAGAACCCAAGCCAGATGAACCCGATCAGGCCGGCGGCGATGAAGGGCATCCCCCAGCCAAACTTGATGGCCAGTAGCGGCACCACCGCCGGAGCCAGCAACGCTCCCATATTTGTTCCTGCGTTGAAGAGACTCGTGGCAAAAGCACGTTCCCGCTTCGGAAACCACTGGGCTGTACTCTTGACGGCGGCAGGAAAGTTCCCCGCTTCTGCGAGTCCAAGCAGCACCCGACACAACCCAAATGCGGCAACCGCCAGCGCAGCCGCCCCGAAAACCCGGCCACCGATCTGCACACTGGCGGAACCGGGCATCATCTGCACCAGGGCGTGCGCCATCGCCGCCAAACTCCACCCCACCATCGAAACCGCATATCCCAGCTTGACCCCAAACCGGTCCACAAACCAACCGAAGAACAGGAGTCCTGCGCCATAGGCAAGCTGAAAAAGGGAATTGACCAGGCCGAAATCAGCTTTGCTCCACCCGAATTGCACATCCAGGAACTCCTTCACCAGCGACAGGATCTGCCGATCAATGTAGTTGACCGTCGTCGCGAAAAAGAGCAGCCCGCAGATCACCCACCGGTAATTACCCTTGAACATTCCAACCGTCCTTTCGTGATTTCCCTACACCCCTGAATACGCCAGGAACCCGCCATCAACCGGAATCACCACCCCCGTTACAAACGACGATTCATCCGATACCAGGAAATTCACCGCACCACACAGGTCCTTCGGGTCGCCGAAGCGGTGCATCGGCGTCTTGTTAATCACCTTCTGCCCCCGCGGAGTCAATGTCTTTCCATCTTGTTCCAGCATCAGGAAACGATTCTGGTTCGTAATGAAGAATCCGGGCGCAATCGCATTCACCCGGATATTCATTGGCGCGAGATGCACCGACAGCCAGCGGGTAAAGTTATCAATGGCCGCCTTGGCTGCCGAATACGCCGCCACCTTGGTCAACGGCTGGGTCGCCGACATGGAGGAAATATTGATCACACTCCCGCCGGTTTTCAGCATGGCCTGGCAGAAGACCTGGCTCGGCAGCAAACTGCCGATGAAATTGAGCTTGTTCACAAATTCAAACCCCGTCAGGTCCAGCCCGAAAAAGGAATCCTCCAGCTTGGTCCCTTCCGTGAACTGCTCCGCCGGACACGTCCCCTTGGGGTGGTTCCCGCCGGCGCCGTTGACCAGGATATCGATCCGGCCCCATTGCGCCAGGATCTTGTCACGAGCCGCCTCCAGGGAAGCACGCTCCAGAACGTTGGCGGAAACCGTCATGGTTTCTGTCAGCCCCTTCTCTGCCAGGATTTTCTGAAGGACCTTCGCGCCATCCTCGTTCAGGTCGGCAAGCACGACTTTCGCCCCCTCCCGCAGGAGTGACTCCGACATCACCGAACACAGTACTCCCGCCGCCCCCGTTACCACCGCCACCTTGTTTTCCAGACGTTTCACGCTTCCTCCAATTTTCCTGACCTGTCGTGTCGATTCCAAGTCACACATCAATCCCAAAACCCAAAATAACGTTTCGCGTTGTTATAGCAGATATCCTCAACCATGGAGCCTACCAACTTCATATCGGCCGGGATCCGTCCGCGGGCCATATCGGAACCAAGGATGTCGCACAGCAGCCTGCGGAAATACTCATGGCGGGCGTATGACAGGAAGGACCGGCTATCCGTAAGCATGCCCACGAACTGGCTGAGGAGCCCCAACTGTGACAAGGCCTCGATGTGTCGTGTCATCCCGTCAAGCTGGTCCAGGAACCACCATCCACTGCCGAACTGCATCTTCCCGGCCGTTACGCCGTCCTGGAAATTCCCGCACATCGTGGCCACCAGCTCATTGTCGCGGGGGTTGATGTTATAGATGATGGTTTTCGGCAGCTTCCCGATGCGGTCGAGCCGGTCGAAGTGCTTTGCCATTCCCGAGCCCGTGGCCCCATCACCAATGGAGTCGAATCCGGTATCGGGTCCGACCGCAGCCGCCATGCGGCTGTTATTGCTCCGGAGCACCCCGTAGTGCACCTGCATCGTCCAACCACGCTCGGCATCCATCACAGCCAGTTCATGCAGCATGAACGCCTGGAACTGGAGCGCCTCTTCCGAAGTCACCGGTTTTCCTGCACGGGCCTTCGCGAAAATCGAGGCAGCACCGGCTGGCGAACAATCGGCGTCCGGGACGAACGACAGGCCCCGGTCTGAAAGCCGGCACCCCTGGGCATGGAAGAAATCATGCCGTTGGCGCAGGGCTGAAAGAAAAGCATCCAGGTTCCGGATCGGGGTTCCCGCCGCCACCTCCAGCTTATCCGTCCACCCGCTGAATACCGCAAGATCCGCCACGACCCAGCACTTGTCCGGCCGCCAGGTCGGCCTGACCTGGACAGGATACGGCTCCCGCCGGATTGCCTGATGATGTTCCAGCGAATCGACAGGATCATCGGTGGTGCAAACGACCTCGACCTTGGCCTTGTTCATGAGCCCGCGGGCCGAGAACCAGGGTTCGCGCATGACTTTCATGGAATTGTTCCAGATCGAATCCGCGGTTTCCGGCGAGAGCAGGCGGTCGGCAATCCCGAAACAATTCTTCAGCTCCAGATGCGACCAGTGATAAAGCGGGTTCCGGAGGGCCTTGGGCATCAGTCCGGCATACTTGTCGAACTTCTCGCGATCGGTAGCATCCCCCGTGCAATACCGCTCCGCGATCCCGGCCGTCCGCATCTGGCGCCACTTGTAATGGTCGCCCCCCAGCCAGATCTGGGCGATATTGTCCCACCGCTTATCCTGGGCGATCTCGGCCGGATTCAGGTGGCAATGATAATCAATGATGGCCAGATGGGCTGCGTGCCCGTGATACAACTCCCGCGCCTGCGGGGTTCCCAGCAGGAAATCCTCATGAATGAAATTCGTCATAATCGCTCCCTGACCGACCACAAGCCCAGCGCCGGATTGCGGATAAAGAACACCTGCTCGCCCACTACATCGTTGAATCCCTCCTTGAGGGTTTCGGGATTGTACCGGGTCATCAAGGTCTTGAGATCCCCATAACGGTACCCGACTGATTCGATCTCGGCCTGGCTGAGGTGGCCGGGACAATAGGTAATCGAGAACCGGCCCTCGCTGGAGCCGTGGATCAGGTGGGCGGCGGCAGACAGGTTGTTCCGCAGCTCGTCAAAGCGGGTAACGGACTCCAGGGTGTTCGATGTACCCTTGTACCCATAACGCCGGATCAGCCGGTCAATTTCGCGATCCTCGCCGAATTCCTTCACGCCCGGAGCCAGGATTACCAGCTCCCCCTCGTCAGCCAGTGCCATGCGGGTGCGGTAGATGGCCTTGTTGCCAAGCCAGGTTGAGCGGAACTCCTTGGGATCCAGCCAGACCACCACCTTCTTCAACGGTTGGTCGAGGGTTGTGATATTAACCTTGCGGCACAATTGGCAGGCTTCCTCGAACAGGGCATCACCCGTGCCACCGTAGAACCCGCGCATCACCATCCGGTTGGCAGCGGCATCACGCTCCATCACGGTCAGGATGTAACGGATCGGAAGTTCCCCCAGGAAGGTGCTGACCCCGTGGTTGAAAAGGCGGCGCACGGGTGTATCGGCGCGGCCCAGGGCTTTTTCCATGTTACACACGGCGCCGAGGAAGTGGGACTTGTTGATGGTATCGGTCCCACCGACGCCGACCAGCACGTTCTTGGTGTAGTTGGCCATGCCAACCACCTCATGGGGCACGACCTGGCCAATGGAGAGGATGAGGTCATATCCCTCGAACAGCTTCCGGTTCACCTCGACGTTGACCGTATAGTTGACCATTCCGCCGGACCATTCACTGAGTTTTTCCCCGGGAATAACCCCGCGGGACACCACATCATTGCGCCAATCATGCGACAGGAACTTTCCGGCAGGGATATCCGCGCCGAACATCATCTTCAGCTCCGCGGCCCCCATCGGCGCATGTGTGCCCAGGGCAGGCATGATATCCACCTGCGCGCCCCACCCGGCCAGGAGCCGGTACGCGATGGCGGTTATGGGGCCAGCCATGGAATTGAGCCGGGTGTGGTCAGGCGGGAGGAGCAGTACCCGACGAAGCGATTTTCCACCAAATTGCTCCAGCGTCACGGCAGCCAGCCGCTCCAGCTCCCCACGCCCGATGTCGAGCGTCTCTCCTGCCTGTATGATGTTTGACGTCATGGCACCCGGCTCCACCGCAAACGATTAGACAATGTAGGTCGATGAGGTGGTCGATCCACCCAGCTTGCACCAGTCGGTATGGAAGAACTGGCCACGCGGCTTGTCGATCCGCTCGTAGGTGTGGGCGCCGAAATAATCGCGCTGGGCCTGGAGCAGGTTCGCGGGAAGCGTTGCGGAACGGTAGCCATCGTAATAGGACAGCGCCGAACCGAAGGCCGGCACGGGAACCCCGTGCTTGATGGCACGAACCATGGCCCGGCGCCACGCGGACTGGCTCTTCCGGATCGCCTTCTTGAAATACTTGTCCAACAGTAAATTGGCCAGGGCGGGCTTGCGATCGAACGCCGCCTTGATGTCGCCGAGGAACCGGGCGCGGATAATGCAGCCACCACGCCACATCAGGGCGATGGCCCCATAATCAAGCTTCCAGTTCTGCTCAGCCGCAGCCGCACGCAACAGCTGGAATCCCTGGGCGTAGGAACAGATCTTCGACGCGTAGAGGGCCTGGCGCACATCCTCGATGAAGGCGGCCTTGTCCCCCGTGAACTTGGCCTTCGGGCCGGCCAGGACGGTACTGGCGGTAACGCGCTCATCCTTCATGGCCGACATGCAGCGGGCGAAAACGGCTTCAGACACCGTCGGCGCCGCAACACCGTAGTCCAGGGCAGCCACACTGGTCCATTTGCCGGTCCCCTTCTGGCCGGCGGTATCCAGAATCACATCCACCACATGCTTGCCGGTTTCTGGATCCTTCTCGGCGAGGATGTCACGGGTAATCTGGATGAGATAGGAATCGAGCTCGCCCTCATTCCAGTCCGAAAAGACCTTGTGCAATTCCTCGTTGGTGAGACCCGCCACGCCCTTGAGCAGGGAATAGGCCTCGCAGATCATCTGCATATCGCCGTACTCGATGCCATTATGCACCATCTTGACGAAATGGCCGGCGCCATCCGAGCCTACCCAGTCGCAGCAGGGCACGCCGCCCTCGACCTTGGCGGAAACGGCCTGGAAGATCGGCTTCACATGCGGCCAGGCGGCAACGGAGCCACCAGGCATGATCGAAGGCCCCTTGAGGGCGCCTTCCTCACCACCGGACACCCCGGTGCCGATGAACAGCAAACCCTTTGATTCGACATACTTGGTCCGGCGGATGGTATCGGGATAATGGCTGTTTCCGCCATCGATAATGATATCCCCGGCCGACAAGTGCGGGAGTAGCTGCTCAATGCATTCATCCACGGCTTTCCCAGCCTTGACCAGCATCATCACCTTGCGCGGGCTCTTGAGAGAGGCGCACAGGTCGGCAATCGTCCGGCAACCCACGATCTTCTTGTCCTTACCCCGACCCGCAGTGAAGGCCTCCACTTTGTCGACGGTACGGTTATAAACCGCCACGGTGAACCCATGGCTCTCCATGTTCAAAACCAGATTCTCACCCATCACCGCCAACCCGATCATGGCAATATCCGCTGTCGCCGTACTCATATTTATGTTCTCCTGTTGTTCACGTTGATGAAATCCAGCCGTCGCCACGGAAACATCAGATCCCCTGGCTACTTAATCCCGTTCTACGGGAATCCCCATATAATAGGTTACCCGCCCTGAATCCGGCAATATGAAATAAACGAACAAAGGTTTACAAATACGAACCGGCATGCCAGACTTTGACCATTATGGCCGACAGAATGAAAAATGTCCTCGTTGCCCTGGAATTCTACCGGGGCCCGCTGTTTGAGGGGATTGCCGAATATGCGCGCGCCCACAACTGGCACCTGTCCCTGGACATGCTCCTCAACCCCGGCAAGATCCCCTGGGGCTGGGATGGCGACGGGATCCTGACCATGCTCATCCGTGACGAAACCGCCCTCCTGAAATTCCTGCGGAAATGCCACAAGCCCACCGTGAACCTGGAAGGGCGCCTCCTCACCACCTCCTATCCCCGCATCCTCAGTGATACCCGCCTGGCCGCCGAGATGGCCTTCCAGCATTTCCGAAGCAAGGGATTCTCGAATTTCGCCTTCTATGGGGATGAACACTCTTTCCGCGGTCAAGACTTCATCAACGTTGTAAAGGCGCACGGGTTTGAATGCAGACATCTCTATGAAAGCTCCATTTCCTGGAAGGAGGAACTGGCTGCCACCCGGCGCTGGCTCGACGCCCAGCCCAAGCCCCTTGCCGTCTTCTGCTGGACCGATTATGCCGGTGCCCGTTTCGTGGACATGGCCCACAACTTGAAATGGCGGATTCCCGATGATATTGCCGTCATGGGCATGGACAACGAGGATCTCGTATGCGATTGCGCGGCGATTCGGCTCACCAGCATCCGTACCGATATCCAACAGGTGGGAACACTGGGCGCAGCCCTGCTGGACCGGCTGATGGAAGGCAAGCAACCCAAGCTGAGCAACCAGCTGATCCCCCCACGGGAGATTGTTGAACGCGCCAGCACGGACACCTTTTCCACGGATTCCCCGCTGGTGGCCCAGGCTACCCGCTTCATGAAGGAACACCTCAACTCGGGCATCAATGTGTCCGATATCCTTAAAACCTGCTCCGTTTCACGGCGGGGACTTGAGAAAGCCTTCCTGAAGAACACGGGATGCACCCCCTACCAGTACCTGCTCCGGATCAGGATGGAAAAAGCGCGGACACTCCTCCGGGAAGGGGACGAAACCATCGCCGCGGTCGCCCGGCAGGTCGGGGTATCCGACCCCAAGCATTTCGCAACCATGTTCCGGCACGAAAACGGCGTATCCCCCCGTCACTACCGGGAGGGATGGGAAAATTCAAAATAATCTGATAACGTCCCTGCCTATGTCACCCAAACCCAAGCGCCGTACAGCCTTCCTCCAGCATCCGGTCTTCCGGAAGCATCAAACGGGCTGGCAACATCCTGAATGCCAGAGGCGGCTCATCGCCATTGTTGACGGACTGAAGCAAGCAGGGCTCTGGGAACAGCTGATTCACCTTACCCCGCACCCGGCCATCATCCCGGATCTGGCGACCGTCCATGATCCGGAATACATTGAACAGATCCGACAGGCCTGCGAGGCCGGAGGATTGTTCAAGCCCGATGACGTGACACTTGGTTCGCCCGGAACCTTTGAAGCCGCCCTCATGGCTGCTGGAGCGGTTCTGGCCGCAACCGATGCCGTCATGTCGGGCGACATATCAAATGCCTTCTGCTCCGTCCGCCCCCCGGGCCATCACGCCGAGAAGGACCGGGCCATGGGATTCTGCTTTTTCAATAATGTCGCCATTGCTGCTCGCCACCTCCAGCAGCACCACGGACTCCAGCGCATCGCCATCGTTGACTGGGATGTTCATCATGGAAACGGGACCCAGCACATCTTCGAGGCGGATCCCTCGGTTTTCTATTTCAGCATCCACCAATACCCGCTCTACCCGGGTAGCGGGCAGGCCAGTGAGAGGGGAACAGGAGCGGGTTCGGGATTCACCCTGAATGTTCCCATGGGCCTAGGATCCACCGATACGGACTACCGCCGGGAATTCCTGGGGTCGCTCAAACCAGCCCTCGCCCAATTCAAGCCTGAGTTCATTCTCATCTCCGCCGGGTTCGATGCCCATAACAATGACCCCCTGGCGGGAATGGCGCTTAGCGAGAACGGATTCGGTGAACTCACGCGACTCGTCATGGCGATGGCTGACGAACACTGCCAGGGCAGGCTGGTCTCCGTCCTTGAAGGCGGCTATGACCTGCCCTCCCTGGCGGCTTCCGTCACCAGGCATTTGGGCGCATTAAGCCAATAGCCGTCTCAAGAAAACCTGATTTCCGCCTTCGGGTCGAGGGTCTCAGGATAATCGGTTTCGGTAATCTTCATAACCGAAACGACGCACGACCTCAATCTCACCGGATTTCGGATGATAGAGGGCGATGGAGGGCAACCCGACCCCGTTAAAGGTGTTGTTCTTGACCATGGTATAGTGCGCCATATCCAGGAACACCACCTTATCCCCGATCTTCAAGGGCTCAGGGAATGAATAATCCCCGATCACATCGCCGGCCAGGCAGGTCATACCCCCTAGCCTGTAGGTGCGGGCATGCTCACCAGGCTTCCCGGCTCCCACAATCTGAGGACGGTACGGCATTTCAAGGACATCGGGCATGTGAGCGGTGGCGGAAATGCTGAGAATGGCGTGGCGATGTCCGCCGGTTTCAAAGACATCCATGACGGTGGCTCGCAGCACACCGGTGTGGATCGCCACGGCCTCGCCGGGTTCCAACCAAACTTCCACCCCGTATCGCTCGCGGGTCTCTTTCACCAAACGAATCAGTCGTTGGCGGTCATAGAAGGGTTGGGTGATCCAGTGGCCGCCACCCATGTTCAGATAGGTGATTTGCGGCAGACCTAGCAAATGCCCGAATTTTTTGTCGATGGCGGCGAGGGTGGTTTCGAGGTCTTCGAGTTCGAGGGTGGCGGTCTCTAACGACGCGGTGCGCTCGCGGATCGAGGGGTCGAGTTTTTCCAGGTCGCGGATGTGGCGTTGGACTTCGCCGAGGCGCTCGAGGATGCCATCCTCGCCAGTGAGGGCGGTGACCGCGGCGGCGGCGGCTTCGACGAGGCGGGT
>JBAXRC010000019.1:0-12717 GCA_037131415.1 bacterium
AGCAGGCGCGGTTCACGGGTGGCATCGGCATGAAGGGACCGGGCGAAAGCCCGTTACGGCTGCGTAACGAGCCCATGCGCCGCCGGATCCGGGACCTCAAGGATAAACTGGAGTCCGTGCAGGACCGCCGGGAGCGCACCCGCGCGCGGCGCCCCTGGGCTGCCGTCAGCCTGGTGGGCTACACGAATGCCGGGAAATCAACGCTACTGAACAGCTTGTCCGGTACGGATGCCTATGTGGATGACCGGTTGTTCGCCACTCTCGACACCAAAAGCCGGCTGGTGCATGTGCCGGACGGGCGGGATATCCTGCTGACCGACACGGTCGGTTTTATCCGGCACCTTCCCCATGGCCTGATTGCCTCCTTCCGGTCCACCCTGGAGGAAGTGGCGCAGGCGGATTTACTTTTGCATGTGGCCGATGCGGGGCATCTTTACGTGCGTGAGCACTGCGAGGTGGTCTTCGACACACTGGCCGAGATCGGAGCCGACCGCGTGCCCGCCCTGCTGGTGTTCAACAAGTGCGATACCCCCGATGCGCGGAAGCACTTGCCGGAGCTGCTGGCGATGTATCCCGGGGCCATGGCCGTGTCGGCCCTGCAACATGAGGGACTGACGGAACTCAAGACCCGGATCGCGGAGATGACGACCAGGACGGAACAAGCGGGATAAAGAGGAAAGAAAACCGCAGACAAATCCCGAATCAAAGGGGGAATTTTTCCTGCATCTGCGGTTTTTGCGTTCATCCGCGGTTTCGTTTTCTTGGATTGTTCGGGATAAAGAAAGGGTGACCTGATGGTTAGGAAATATCAGTGGTTTTTGACCTGTCTGGTGGTGATTGTCTTTTCTGCGGGCGGGATGGCGGCGGAGAAGCCGTTTTACTTTGTCCAGATCAGCGATCTGCACTGGGGGGCGCGGGATGGGGTGTCGCTCACCCGGCGTGCGGTGGAGACGGTGAATGCCCTTTCCGTCAAGGTGGAGTTTGTGGCCATCACGGGGGACCTGTTCTCTGATTCCATCAAGAAGGATGCGGTTTTGAATGAGGGGCTGGAGGCCATGAAGGGGCTCAAGACGCCGGTCTATTATGTGCCCGGGAACCATGACATCCTGAAGACCGATCTTGCCTTAACGACCAAGCTGTTCGAGAAAAATTTCGGAGCCCTGAACCGAAAGGTGGAGATCCGGGGCGTGACCTGCCTGTTTCTCTGCACGGAGTTGCTGGAGGGCGAGACCCGCAGCCCTGGACAGGTGCAGCGGACCTGGGTTGAGGACACGCTCGGGTCGGGCAGGGGGAAGAGGCCGGTTCTGGTCTTCATGCACCGGCCGCCCATCCGTGACCTGATCAACGGATCGGATGGAGCCGTGTCGTGGGACGATCCCTATGATCCGCGGTGGGAAACCCTGTTCGGCAAGTATCCTGAAATCAAGGGGGTCTTTGCCGGACACTTCCATCGCGACGAACTGCACTGGATCGGGCAAGTCCCGGTGTATGTGGCTCCGGCACTGGCCCGGTTCTGGGACCGGCAGCCGACATTCAGGTTGTATGAGCTCAAGGATGGCAAGGTGAATTACTGGAACCTGTACCCCCAGGGGAAGAAACAGTAGTAATCTGTCAGCCTATTGAGAAACTCTACCGGGTAAGGAGTCAGTTACAGGGGGGCGTCCCCGTGGCCTTGTGCCACGGGTCGCAAAAAGGCTCGGTTCCCGCCACGCAAGGTGGCGGGGCACCCCCTATAACTGACCCATTACTCTACCGGAGCCTTTCCCCTCTGTGCTCCTTCAGGCTTTGATTTTTCAATAAAATCGTTATTGTGTCCTGCCAGTCGGTAAACAAAACAAAAGGAGAACGCCATGCAGTGGTATTGTGCGGTGAATGGACAGCAAATGGGCCCGGTGGATCAGGACGGACTGATGGCGTTGGCTCGCGATGGCAAACTCAAACCGGACGATCTGGTGTGGAATTCCTCCATGGGCCAGCAGTGGGCCAAGGCGTCGACCATTCCCGGGCTATTTCAACAGGCGGCGGTTCCTCCTGCGCCCGGGACCCCTCCCAGTGTGAATCAATGGGCGAAAGACACCACGTTCACGAGCCAGACCCACAACCGGGATTTGATGGCGGCTGCCCGTGCCGCGTTGTCAGGGAATTGGGGGCTGGCGATCGGTGGCGTTGCGGTCTATATGGGGCTGTGCATTGTCATGGCGATCATTCCCTACCTCGGCAATGTTATTAGTTTCGTCATCGGTGGTCCCCTGATGCTGGGATGGACACTGTTCTTTCTGGCGCTCTCACGGCGTCAATCGGCAGATGTGGGAATGATTTTCAACGGATTCAAGAACTTTGGGACCGGTTTCCTTGCTAATTTGTTCATAACGCTGCTGATTCTTGCCTGGATGCTGCCGGCGATTTTTATGATTATTGTCACGGTTATCGTGGGGGTGAAAGGAAGCTTCCACGGAGGGGCGCCGGCGCCTGATGTTGGCTTGATAGCCCTGTTGGTTGTGTTGACCGCGGCGGCGGCGGTGCCTGCCATGATCGCCCAGTTCCGGTATGCCATGACGTATTACATCATCAACGATAAGCCCGAGATCAATGCCCTGGATGCCATCCGTCAGAGCACCAAGATGATGAAGGGGAATAAATTCAAGCTCCTGTGCCTGCAGGTTCGGTTCATTGGGTGGTCGTTGCTGTGTGTTCTGACTTTGTTTATCGGCTTCCTCTGGCTGATCCCCTACATGATGACCAGTACCGCGGCCTTCTACGATGATCTGAAAGAGGGTCAGAAGGGCTGAGGCGCATCTGAAAAAGGGTGATTAATCGCTTTCGCCTGGAGGGCGAGGCTTGCCGAGCCGCAGTCCAATTACCATTCGGCTGATGATTCGCTTTTCATGCTACCTGTTGCGGCTCGGCAAGCCTCGCCCTCCATAAGAGGGGATGCGGTTTACCAAGCCCGCCCTTTCGGGGCGGGCTTATTCATGAATAGCTCTTGTGGAACTTGGGCGCCTTGTCGTCCGTTTCGGGCGTTGCGTCTTTCGTTTCCGCCGCCGCCGGCTCCGCCGGCTTCTCCGTTGTTGTGGCGGGCTTTTCGGCCTTGTCCGTCTTGGCGGGTGGGGTGGAGGCCGTTTCCACGTAGTTCATCTTCAGGCCGGTGAGGGTGGTCTTCAGCAGGCGATCCTCGTCCTTGTCCAGGTTTCCCTTGGTCTTGACCGAGATCATCTCGATCATGTCAATGGTGGCCTGGGCGGCCTCCAGATTCAGTTCCGTCTTGCCGGTCATGGGGTTGATGATCTTTCCCAGGTACTGCATCGCGGAGGATGACAGCATCATGGTCAACTCCATGAACAGGGCTTTATGCATGTCGGGGGTATCGGGCATTTGGGGGCTCCGAATTTCAGAATGTTGATTTCAGAATGAAGATTGAAGAGTGTTGATTGAATGCAGATTCCGGAGGAATCCCCTGGAATCTGCAATCATCAATTTTCAATTATTTCGCCGGGTTGCGGACCACGAACTGGCCCGGGGCGGCTTTCTTGAAAGTCCGGTCGGTGTACATCTTGACGTTGAGCGCATTGATGGGCTCCTGGGAACGCCACTGATAGCCTTCTTCCAGGCTGGCTTCATAGATTTCCTGGACCGACAGGGGACGCTCCGCCTTGGTCAGGACGGTTGTGATCAGTTCACGCAGGCTTGGCTGAGCCTTGCGCGGCAACCGCATATTGCGGATTGCGACGCTCAGGGGCGGGCCCTTTTTCTGGGCTTTCTTGAGGACGGAAGCCATTTCCAGCTCCAGAACTTCAATTTCGCGGCGAAGCGTCATTATTTTCTTAAGGTCTTCAGAACGTAATTCATTCAGATTGATCATAGAGACTCCTTGTCGTTATTTAGTTTGATACTATACGAGATGATAACGATGAATCAACTAGTTAATTACTGATTATTTGTACTGTCAAATGTCCTGAGCCTCGGAATAAGCTGGCGTCCCCGTGGCCTTGTGACACGGGGCGCGAAAATGTTCGGTTCCCGCCACGCAAGGTGGCGGGGCACCCCCTATAACGGTCTGACCCATTCCGACTCCCCTGACGCCGTAATTGACAAGGAAGGGCGGCTTTGGTATTAATTTCGGCCGTTATCAGGAGAGCATATGCCGGAAGAAATTAAAGATGATGTGATTCGCATTGATGGTACCGTGGTCAAGGTTCTGCCCGCGACGATGTATCGGGTGAAGCTTGAAAACGGCCATGAAATCCTGGCTCACATCTCCGGGAAGATGCGCAAGCACTTCATCCGCATTACCTCGGGTGACAAGGTGACGGTTGAGATTTCCCCTTACGACCTCACCAAGGGCCGGATTACCTACCGTCACAAGACTTGACGGTTCGGTTTCCTTTTCTCGTATCCATGCTTGCGTCTTGGATCTTATCGATATTCCCCTCGTAATCGTAATCCCTTCAGGGGCAGATGATTACGATTAGGATTTCCATGGGACGCAACTGAATCTGCTTTATCTTCTGGAATCTTGACCTGTATCAAGGAGTTGCCCTGCCACTCATGCATAATGGGCACCTGTTACGAGATATAGGACACAACACAAAGAAGGACTACGATTATGAGCAGCATGTTTTGTTACCAGTGTGAACAGGCGGGCAAGGGAACGGGATGCACCGAATTCGGGGCTTGCGGCAAGGATCCGGAGACTGCCGCATTACAAGACCTCTTGGTATATGTCGCACAGGGCATCAGTCAGTACGCCCATCGCGCCCGGCAGCATGGTATTATCGACCATGATGCCGATGTGTTTGTGATGGAGGCCTTGTTTACCACGATCACCAATGTGAATTTTGATCCGAAACGGCTGGAAGCGCTGCTGCGCAAGGCGGCGGGGATCAAGGAAAGCCTCCGCAAGGAATATGCCGCCGTATGCAAGGGCGAGCATGTGAAGATTGAAGAGCTGCAGGGGCCGGCGCTCTGGACCCCGGCCGCCGATCTGGGCGGATTGATCCGGCAGGGCGAAGCGGTCTCCATCGAGAAGCGCACGGCGGCGTTGGGTGCCGACATTGCCGGGACCCAGGACCTGATCCTGCTCGGGCTTAAGGGAACGGCGGCCTATGCCGACCATGCCCTGGTGTTGGGCAAGGAGGATGATTCCTTCTATGCCTTCATGCATGAGGCCCTGAATTTCCTGGTCAAGCCGGACCCGACGATGGCTGATCTGCTGGGCTATGCCCTCAAGACCGGTGAGGTGAACCTCAAGGTCATGGAGCTGCTTGACGTGGCCAATACGGGGTCCTATGGGACGCCGGTTCCCACGGCGGTGCGGGTGACGGCGGTCCAGGGGAAGGCCATTCTGGTGTCGGGTCACGACCTGAAGGATCTGGATGCGTTGCTCCAGCAGACCGAGGGCAAGGGGATCAACATCTATACGCACGGTGAAATGCTTCCGGCCCACGGATATCCCGGGTTGAAGAAATACAAGCATCTCGCGGGAAATTACGGGGGCGCCTGGCAGGATCAGCGCAAGGAGTTCGATGCCTTCCCGGGTGCCATCCTGATGACCACGAACTGCATCCAGAAGCCGAAGGAAACCTACAAGGCCCGCATTTTCACCAGCGGCCTGGTGGCCTGGCCGGGGGTGGATCACATCGCCGACGGTAATTTCAAGGCCGTGATTGATGCGGCTTTATCGGCGACCGGGTTCGAGGCTGATGAACCCGAAAAGACTATTCTGGTCGGGTTCGGGCACGGGGCCGTACTGGGCGTGGCCGGAACGGTGATTGATGCGGTCAAGACCGGGGCGCTCAAGCGGTTCTTCCTGATCGGCGGCTGTGATGGTGCCAAGACGGGCCGGAACTACTACACTGACTTCGCGCAGGCGGTTCCGAAAGACTGCGTGATCCTCACGCTGGCCTGCGGGAAATACCGGTTCAACAAGCTCGAGTTCGGAACCCTTGGCGGGCTACCGCGGCTCCTGGACATCGGGCAGTGCAACGATGCCTACTCGGCGATCAAGATTGCCTCGGCGCTGGCGGGCGCGTTCAACTGCACGGTCAATGACCTGCCGTTGTCACTGGTGCTGTCCTGGTACGAGCAGAAGGCGGTATGCATTCTCCTGACGCTATTGCATCTCGGCATCAAGAACATCCGTCTTGGCCCGAGCCTGCCTGCCTTTGTGACCCCGGCGGTCCTGAAGGTACTGGTGGATAACTTCGCCATCAAGCCCATCACCACGGTGGAAGCCGACATGAAGGCGTGCCTGGCGGGGGCATAAGCAGTCAGATTGAAGACCAGGGCGGGCGGCATGATGCCGCCCGCCTTGCTGTACGGGGTTCAAGTCACAGTGTTTTGAAGTCGCCGGAAAACAACGCGTCCAATTCACGGTGCTAATAGGATTTGATCCCTGATTGCTGGTGCGGCATAATATTAAATTGTGCAGAGGGGATTGGGGCGTTCCTGTATTGGCGTGTACGACAGGAGGGGTTATGAAAAACAAGGCATTCGTGGTGGTTGCTGTAGCGTTTTTGGCTGTGTCCGGGGTGACTGTTTTGTCCAAGGACGCAATGTGGGCAAGTGACCTTGAAGCGGCGAAAGCGGCGAATAAGGGCAAGGATATCATGCTCGCATTTACGGGATCCGACTGGTGTAGCGTGTGCGTGAGCATGAAAAAGGAAGTTTTCGATACGCCTGAATTTCAAGCCGCTGCGCCAAGGGACTTTGTCCTGGTTGAGGCGGACTTTCCCCGCAATAAGGCAATCATCACTCCGGAACTAGCGGCGAAAAACGAAAAGCTCGCGAAGACCTACTCCGTTCATGGGTTCCCCACTATTCTGCTCCTGGATGGTCAGGGGCGGCCGTATGCTATGCTTGGCTATCAAGAGGGTGGGGTTGTCGTGTTCTTGAACATTCTGAAGGACGTGAAGGCGGCCAAGATGCGGCGGGATGCCGCGTGGAAAAAGGCTGAGACGGCATCAGGGCTTGAAAAGGCAAAGTGGCTGGCCGAGGGCCTCTCGGCGATCGATGAGAAGTCGTTCTCCACCTATTATGGTTCCGTATACAAGGAGATCGCCGCGATGGATCCGCAGGATTCAATGGGAGCCCTTTGGCGGGGGAAAATATTTGGATTCATGAGGACAATAAAGGAATTCTACCAGGAAGACGCGGATGCTGCTGCGGCTGAAAAGAAGGTGGATGATTTCATTGCTGACAATAAATTCACGGGGGTGAAGAAACAGCAGGTGATGATGATGAAGCTGGATTTGTATATGCCCGTGCCCCCGGAGGATCTCGATAAGGTCCTGAAAATTCTGGATAGTGTTATCGCCGTTGATCCCGCAACTGATGCAGCCAAAGAAGCGGTCGCCATCAAGCTCGATATTGCCGAGTTCAGGAAACGGCTTGAGGGTCGTTCGGCGCCGCCTGTCAAGCCCGCAAAGCCCTGATTCATGCGCGTTTCGGTTTCCTTGACTTGCATCAAGGAAGCTTTCAGCGGGGTAGAGTATCCTGTAGTCAAAAGGATGAAGGAGAGACCACATGAAACGGAACATCATCAAGATAAACGACGACACGTGCACGGGGTGCGGCCTGTGTATTCCCAATTGCCCGGAAGGCGCCATTCAGTTGATTGACGGAAAAGCCCGGTTGATCAGCGACCTGTTTTGTGACGGACTGGGGGCGTGTCTGGGGCATTGCCCGGAAGGCGCCATCACCATCGAGGAGCGTGAGGCGGAACCCTATAATGAAGCCCGGGTCATGGAAAACATCATCAAGGCGGGCCCCAATACCATCAAGGCCCATCTCGAGCATCTTCGGGGTCATGGCCAGAAGGAATTCCTGGATCAGGCAGTTCAGGTGCTGAACCAGAAGGGGCTTCCCAACCCGCTGGCGCCGGTGCCCGTGCCCGCTGGCGGGCATCATGGCCATGGCGGTGGGGGTTGTCCCGGATCCCGTGCGATGAGCTTCGAGAAGAAGGTGGACGACACGGCGGTGGAAGCCGGGAAGCGGCCTTCGCAACTGGGGCAGTGGCCCGTGCAGTTGCATCTCATCTCCCCGCAAGCGCCGCATTTCCAGGGGGCGGACCTGCTTCTGGCCGCGGATTGTACGGCGTTTTCGCTGGGGGATTTCCATAAGGACTACCTCAAGGGCAAGAAGCTGGCCATCGCCTGTCCGAAGCTGGATGACGGGCAGGAAGAGTATGTGGAAAAGATCAAGGCGCTGATTGATGAGGCCAAGATCAATACCTTGACGGTCATGATCATGCAGGTGCCGTGTTGTTCGGGCCTGTTGCGGATCGCGCAGGCAGCCGCGCAGCAGGCTACCCGGAAGGTCCCGCTCAAATGTATCGTGGTGGGATTGCAGGGAGATATTTTGAAGGAGGAGTGGGTGTAGGCAGAGGGCGGAGGGCAGAGGGCGGAGGGCAGAGGGCGGAAGGCGGAAGGCGGAAGGCAGAGGGCGGAAGGCAGAGGGCGGAAGGCAGAAGGGAGCGGGTGGGATATGGAAGACTATAAGGGAATAGCGATTGAATTAGCCACGGGGGTGGATTATTCGGCAGGGGCGGTGGTCAGTAAGACCATTCTGGATAAAAAGACAGGAACACTGACGCTGTTTGCCTTCGACAAGGGGCAGGGACTCAGCGAGCACACCGCGCCCTATGATGCCACGGTTCAGATTTTGGACGGGACGGCGGAGCTGACGGTCGGCGGGAAGCCGAATGTGGTCAAGGCAGGCCAGCTTTTCATTATGCCGGCCAACGTTCCTCATTCTCTCCGTGCTACTGAACGGTTCAAAATGCTCCTCATCATGATCCGGTAAAAGCGCAGGCTTGTATTAGGATGGGGGATGGCGTAATCTGTTGAAACATATGGTACGTCGTTTAATTGAAAAGATAAGTCGTCAAATCAAGCGTCTAGGAACACGGTCTTCGGTTGAAAAATCGAAGAAGGCAGAAGTCGCGGCAGGATCGGTGCCGGTTTCCAAGTCTGAGCGTCCGGCGCCGGTGCGAACACCCCCCCATCATTCCAAGCCGGTTCAGCCTCCTGCGAAACCCCACCGTCCCGCTCCTGTGGCGGCGCGTGTGGAGCCTGTCCGGAAGCCCGTCCGGAAATGGGAACTGGCGGATTACGACATTCCCGTGGTGGAGGGTAAGACCCGCTTCCATGACCTGGAGATGCCGGAGCAGATCATGCACGCCGTGGATGATCTCGGGTTCAAGTATTGCACCAATATCCAGGCCTTGGCCATTCCCCCCTCGTTGCAAGGCCGGGATGTGACGGGGAAAGCCCAGACAGGGACGGGCAAGACGGCCGCTTTCCTGATCGCCATTTTCACGCATTTTCTCAAGACGCCGCGAAAACGCCCGACGAAAGTCGGGGCCCCCCGCGCGCTCATCATTGCGCCCACCCGCGAACTGGTGATCCAGATCGAAAAAGATGCCCGCGACATCGGGAAGTATTGCGGATTCAGCATCCTGGGAATCTACGGGGGCATGGATTACGACAAGCAGCAGCGCCAGCTTCAGGAGGTCAGTCCCGAGATCATGGTGGCGACCCCGGGACGGCTTCTGGATTTCCGACGGGGCGGCATCCTTGACCTGCGCCATGTCGAGGTTCTGGTGATTGACGAGGCTGACCGGATGCTGGACATGGGATTCATTCCCGATGTCCGCACGATTGTCTATGCCACTCCCCCCAAGGAGAATCGTCAAACCCTGCTGTTCAGTGCCACGCTGACCGAGGACATTTTGCGCCTGGCGGCCAAATGGACGAACGAGCCCGTTCAAATCGAGATCGAGCCGGAAAAGGTGACGGTGGACAACATCAAGCAGGTTGTATTTACCGTGCCCTCCGACAGGAAATTCGCCCTTTTCTACAACCTGTTCCAGCGGGACAATCCCGAACGGCTTCTGATGTTCTGCAACCGGCGCGACGAGACGGAGCGGGTGCTGGGCTATATGGAGCGGTGCGGGATCAAGGCCGAGATGCTGTCCGGTGCGGTTCCGCAGAAGAAGCGGCTCCAGGTCCTGGAAGCGTTCCGGGAAGGCAAAATCAGGGTATTGGTGGCCACGGACGTCGCCGGCCGCGGGTTGCATGTCAACGACATCAGTCATGTGATCAATTACGATATTCCCCTGGATGCGGAAGATTATGTCCATCGCATTGGCCGGACCGGCCGGGCGGGGAAGAACGGGACGGCCTATACGTTTGCCTGCGAAAACGAGGCGTTCTCGATGCCGGAGATTGAGAAATATATCGGGCGCCCCCTGGACTACGAGAATCCCGAGCCGGCGCTGTTGGTCATGCCCCCTGGAATCGGGACCATGCACCGGACGCCACACCGACAGGCCTACCACGGCCCGCAGCGTGGCGGTTTCAGTCGCGGCGGACGCCGCCCTCCGCCCAGACGGTAGTGCGCCGTGTGTTCAGCCTATTCAATGCCCCGGCAGGCGGCTCGGCAAGCCTCGCCCTCCAGAAGAGGGGAAGAGGCTCAGTTATAAGAATCTTGACAAACATCTAAATTATCTAAACTATTAGCTCATTCTAGCTAATAGGTGGATAATGATGTATCTAATTGCGTGGGTGGTTGTTTTTGTTGGATTCAACGGGGTGGCTTGGGCCCAGCTCCGGGCGGGGGATGTGGCGGTGATTGCGTATACCACGGAAGGGACGGATTCCTTCGCCTGGGTCGGGTTCCGGGATATGCCGTCGAATACCGTGATTCACTTCACGTCCTCCTCGGTCAGTAACGGGTGGTTTCGCTGGGGGGATCATCTGGGCCGGGCGGTGGGTCCCGGGCCCCTGACTTGGACGGCGACGAACCTGGTCAAGGCGGGAACCGTCATATCCTGGGTTTCGGGAACACCCAAGTGCTGGACGGTCGGCGCCATTTCGGGTGGGGTTCCCTCATTGAGCTTCTCCGGTGACCAGATCTTTGCCTATACGGGATCGATTGTGTCGAACTCGGCGGGCACGGCGCCCTGGAGCGGGGATGCGGGGCCGGCCACGCTCCTGTTCGGTCTGAATTTCGCCAACGGCGGGTGGGATAATATCACGGGGGGCGGCGGGACAAGCTACATTCCTGCGGGGTTGAGCACCAACAATGCAACGGCGGTCCATGCCGGGCTTTCCCGCAATGCCTGGTATTCAGGCCCGCTGGCCGGGAGTGCTTCTGAAATCCGGGCGGCTCTGGCTTGTCCAGGAAATTGGACGGATACCACGAATGCTGTGATCCCCTCGTTTTGGTCCGGTGGATTCAAAGTACGTCCGACGGGCGGGGGCATGATGATCCAGATCGAATGATGGCTGGGGCCTATACCCCGATTCGCCGGCAGAAGTCATGGATAGGGCAATCCGGGCAGCGGGGATGACGGGGGAGGCAGAGGGTCTGGCCGAAGGCCACGAGGTTCCTGTTCCAGGTTTTCCAGTATTTCCGAGGGAGAATTTCCCTCAGGACCTTCTCCGTTTCAGCCGGAGTCCTGGTTTTTAGAAGTCCGAGGCGGTTGCTGATGCGGTGGACATGGATATCCACGCAGATGCCCGGCTTGTCGAACGCCTCGGTGACGACCAGGTTGGCCGTTTTCCGGCCGACGCCCGGCAGTTTCACCAGTTCCTCGACGGTTGAGGGAATGATGCCGCCATACAGGCGGGTAACGGCTTCAGGAAGCTTTTTCAACAGGCGGGCTTTTGTCCGGTAGAAGCCGACGGGAAAAATCAATGTTTCCAGTTTCCCGGGCGGAATGGAGTCAAGTTCCTCCAGGGAGTGGACCTCCTTGAACAGGCGCTCCACGGCTGCCGTGGTTGTCTGATCCTTGGTGCGGGCGCTCAGGATGGTGGCGACGAGGACATGAAAAGGGGCGGCGGAGCGCGCCTCCATGAACCGGACCACCGGGCTTGGGGTTTGCCGGAAGTATTTCGTTAACAGGCGGTTGATGGCCGACAGAGTGCCCGGGGTCATTCTTCGAGGCTGGTGAGGCCTTCCCGGATGGCGAATTTTGTCAGGGTGGCGACATTGTGGACGCCCACCTTGTTCATGATATGCTGGCGGTGGGTTTCCACTGTCTTGATACTGATATTCATCACCGCCGCGATATCCTTTGAGCTTTTCCCCTCGGAGATCATCTGGAGGATTTCCTTTTCCCTCGGGCTGAGTTCAATCCGCTGGTGGGCCTTGGCGTTGGGCCGGGAGCGGTGGGTGAATTCCTCCAACACGTTTCCGGCAATGCGGGGGCTGATAAACAGGCCACCCGCCATAATGGTCCGGATGGCGTTGGCCAGTTCGGGGAAGGCGCTGTCCTTGAGCATATAACCCGATGCCCCGGCTTCGAGCATTTCGGTCACGAAGTGATGATCGGAATGCATGGAAAGCGCCAGGATCTTGATTTTCGGGAATTGGGCGAAGATCCGGGTTGCCGCGGCGATGCCGTTGAGCTCGGGCATGGCGATGTCGAGAACCATGATGTCCGGTTTCTTCTCGCCGGCCAGCTTAATGGCCTCCAGCCCGTTCACGCATTCGCCCACGACGGTCATGTCCGGCTGTTTATCCAAAAGCGATCTCAGGCCTTCCCTGATGATCTGGTGATCGTCGCACAACGCAATTCGAATGGCCATGGGTAAAGCCTCCTAGTTCTTAACTCAAGGATGCGGCCAGAAAGACTTTGTGTCAATCAGGAAGTGGCTTCGTGCCGTGGAGTTTTCAAAAGCGGAATTTTTGTAGCGAGCAAAAGCGGAAAGCAAG
>JBAXRC010000020.1:0-12465 GCA_037131415.1 bacterium
CTGCATGATGATCTTGCGATGCTCCGGGGCCATATCCTTGATTGCCGGCGAGCGAATCAGCCCATGGGGAGCAACTTTCTTGGATCGCTCCGGCCCCTCAGTCGGCATCCGGATATCGCAGGCCAGAACCCCGCCATCTCCCCGATAAAACACATAATTTGGATTACATTCAGCCATGGAATACCCGCAAAATAACTATGGCGGGCACTCTACACCAAGGGGACGGTCAAATAAAGTCCACCCCCCTCATCAATCCGGAACCGTCTTTATTTTCTCATCGATCATCCGGCGAATATCACTTTCCGTGATTCCCATGCCGCACAGGTGCTTCACCGCCTTTGTGATCAGGCGGTCGCGTCTCACCTCAGCGTCCTTAACGGCAATTGTCAGTCCCGACTGCATGATTTCCTCATTGGTGTGGCGGTGTCGCATGGCCAGCAGATCGATTAATGAAGCATTCATAGGGAGATCAATCTGGGCGCTCCAAGCCGACTGCCACGCGCAACGGAAGGAGGATGAGCCGATATTCAGGAGCCCATCCTTGACCCGAAACTCCACGGGATCATCTGTTGGGGGGATTTTGGCAATGGTGACGATAAACTTACCAAGCACCCGGCATTGTCCGGGCCAGTCACCTTCGGCGGCCACTGTAACGGTCATGCCCCCCAACTCGATGTGAAGGCAGGCTCCATCGTGTGACAGGATGGCTTCTTCGCCTGGGAGTGGTTTGCACAGTTTCGCCACATGGTGCAATTCTTTCACGAGGGACGTCTGATCCACCCGCAAAACCGCATCAGTCATTGTTGGCATAAGACCCTCCCGTCTCTTTCACCGCATAAATCGATGTGTCACCCCAATGCCCGGCAAAAGCATTTGCCCACTACTGAGCGTGATGAGGGTAGGGGGCACTGTCTCCCGGTCACTCGCACTCATTTCATTCCGCTCCACCGGAACATTCCTCTCCTGTTCCCGATTCCGCAGGAACCGCCCCAATGTCAGTACCATGCTGTCTATAAAGATTGGCGCACCCATTATTCCTCCTCCATCACATACTTATGATGCCGCCAAATTAACACAGGGGGTCGGACATATAGTGTCCAGGTGTAAACATTTCTTTTTCCCGCTCTTAATCCTCCCACTTCTTTGCTGTCCTCTCCGCCTGCCCTGAGCCCGTCGAATGGGTCCATTAAGTCATACATCCCTATTTCTCCTTGCTCTATCAATGATACAGGGCTAATACATCCGCTATGTCAAAGCTCCCGGTTTCGCAGATGACACATGACCTATTCGGATCCATGAAGCCCACCCGCATAACAAAAATTGTTTCCGGCGGCCAAACCGGAGCCGACCAGGGCGGTCTGGATGCGGCCATCTATTGTTCAATCCCGCATGGCGGCTGGTGTCCCAAAGGCCGAAAGTCGGAAAACGGGATCATCCCAGCCAAGTATCAACTCCAGGAAATGCCCAGTCCTGATTATCTTGTCAGGACCAAGGCGAATGTGGTGGATAGTGACGCCACGGTCATCTTCACGTGCGGGGAATTGGACGGTGGTTCTCTCAAAACGGCCCAATTTGCCATCAAATTCAAAAAACCATACTTGCATGTGAATCTGGACAAACTTAGCCGCGCGGATTCAATACAAACCGTTGTGAACTGGCTACAGTCTGCCTGCCCCGAGGAATGTATTCTCAATGTCGCCGGATCCCGCGGGTCAAAGGCTCCCGGCATTCAACAGTCGGTTATGGTTCGGATGGTGGACGTAATCAGCAAGGTGAATGGTAAACTCTTCTATCCGATTCAAGAGGAGGGCTGACTTTTCGTTCGCGTCTCGATCCCCTCAGTCAGTATCAGCATTGTGGCCGACTGCCATCTTCCAAGAAATATTTCACACGGACACCATTTGTCCTAGGTCCCCTTGTATGATCAGGCAAATGTTAAGTCGAGAAAGGTCTGAAAAGTGAAAGTATGCATTCGTCGTGGTGCCGCGCAAATTGGTGGCACATGTATTGAACTCGAGTCGCAAGGTAAACGTCTGGTCCTCGACCTCGGGACACCCCTGGATGCCGAAGACTCATCAAAGGTTGAACTCCCAACAGTTCCTGGGTTCGACAAGGCAGATCCTTCTCTCCTCGGCATCATCCTCTCTCACCCGCATATGGATCACTACGGCCTGGCCTTCCGTGTCCCCAAAACCACAACCTTTCTGATGGGAGCAGCAACTGAGCGCATTCTGGCCGCCGCGGCCGTGTTTACGCCATCTGGCGGGTCATTTGACCATGTTATTAATCTAGCTGACCGTAAACCGATCACTCTCGGTCCGTTTGTCATTACGCCCTTCCTGATGGACCATTCTGCCTACGACAGTTATGCCGTGCTCGTGGAGGCGGATGGTAAACGCCTGTTTTACACCGGAGACCTGCGAGGGCATGGGCGGAAGGCCAAACTTTTCGAGCGGTTGGTCGCTCACCCGCCACCGAACGTGGATGTGCTCCTCATGGAAGGCACAACCATTAAACGTAAGGGAACCGAGTCTGGGTTTCCGACTGAGCGGGATATCGAGAATGACATGGTTCGGATTTTCCTCGATACGCCAGGCATGCCGTTGATCTGGTGTTCGGGACAGAACATTGACCGCCTCGTGACCGTATTCCGGGCCGCAAAACGGTCCGGGCGTCAGTTCATCATTGATATGTATACCGCCCACATCCTTAAAGCCACCGGCAAAGCATCGATCCCGCAGGCTAACTGGCCGGAGGTCCGGGTGTTCCTGCCTGAGTTTCAGAAAAGGCGCATCAAACGGAAGAAGGAGTTCGAACTTGCCGCTGAGTACAAGCCATATCGAATCTACCCCGAGCACCTGGCCGAGGCGGCTAAGGACTCCGTTATGTTGTTCCGTCCGAGCATGCAGATTGATGTGGATGGCGCCGGCTGCCTTGACGGGGCGTGTCTTGTGTATTCGATGTGGGACGGCTATCTCAATAACGAGGAGCAGAAACCATTTTTGTCGTGGCTCGAGGAGCGCGGGATCCCTCTGCATCAATGTCACACGTCCGGCCATGCTTCCTTGCCTGATTTAAAGCGTTTGCGAAAAGCCTTTTCTTCGGCCGTCGTCGTCCCCGTACATTGTGCCGAACCGGAAGTCTTTGCCAAACTTTTCGACCGTGTTAAGCTTCATTCTGAACAGGAATGGTGGACATTAGAATAAACGAAAGGAGATGCCGTATGGGTGCAAGATATGATCGTGCGCTGAATCCCGATGTTGAGAGCCTGCTTTCTAAAGGTGGGTTATTCAATTTTTTGATCACTGATACCCCGGGACTGTCGCCAGATGATGCTTATGCATTGGATATACAGGTCCGGGAAGGCAATGTTTTAATGTATTACCACGGGACGACGCGCCTCCTCACGCTTCACTTCCGCTGGAAATCCCTTAAATCTCAGATGACGATAAAGGCACATGCATCTAGCGCATACGGGGAATACGCGGAATGCTGCCAACAGTACCAGGCCTTAATGAAGGAGTGGTCAATCTCCGACATCTCAAATTTCAAAGACGCCTGGCAGGCATATCTCAAGTCTGCAATGGTTGCTGCAAATGACCGCTACTATGGAAACCATAGGGAAGGCTTCTGGCAAAATCGTTTGTGTGTTGAATTTGGGCGAAACTGGACGCCGTCTTCTGATTGGCTTGTTATTGATCGCGAATGCGTGATCGGATTTAAACGTTCTGCTGACAAGAAAGCTCACTATGAGAAGGCGAATTCAAAGGCTCAGGAGATCAAACTCGCTTTACAGAACTCTGACAAAGTGAAATGGGGCACGCCGGACAACAAAGGATTTGGTGATGAGGTAGACATGCTGGCCATCGACAAGTCGGGAAGTCTTGTCGTGATTGAACTTAAGCATGGGGTAAATGCAAAAGGGATATATTGGGGGCCACTCCAGGCAGGTGTGTACCAGACAGCATTCAAAGCCGCTCCTCTTGAAGTCCTGAAGGGTGTTGAAAAGTTGATAGCCCAAAAAATTAAACTTGGGTTGTTGCCTAATGCTGCGGCAAAAAGAGTGCCGTCTTTTCTCAAGTTGGGTGATCCTGTGCTTGCTATTGCTGAACCAAAGAAAGATAGCCGCTGCTGGGGCAAACTGGGCGAAGTCTGTCAAAAGACCAAGGATTGGCCCTTGAAGATCGTGATGATTGAAATGCAGAATGACCATTGCGCTATATTTCAGTGTGAGCCTGATCGGCAGGCGCTTCAATCCTGCATGAATGGCATGAGAGGCAAATGAACGAAAACAATCGCTCCCGCGGCGCCCTTTTCGGCCTAGCCGTCTGTGACGCCCTGGGAACAGCGCTTGAATTCAAGTCGCCCGGCAGTTTCACGCCAATTACCGACATTGTCGGGGGCGGTCCCTTCGGCCTCAAACTTGGCCATTGGACCGACGATACCTCCATGGCGCTCTGCCTGGCCGAGAGCCTTGTGGTGAAGCAAGTCTTCGACCCGGTCGATCAATTGGAACGGTATGTGCGCTGGTACCGCCAAGGCCATTTCAGTTGCACAGGCAGGTGCTTCGACATCGGTGGCACCACCAGGTCCGCCTTGGAGACGTTCATGGCCACTCACGACCCCTATTGCGGCACAACGAATCCACATGCCGCCGGCAACGGTAGTATCATGCGGTTGGCGCCAGTGCCCATTTTCTATGCCGCCCAGCCCGCCGAAGCCATCGAACGATCCGGAGACAGTTCGCGCACGACTCACGGTGCCAGTACCTGTGTGGATGCCTGCCGGTATATGGGCGGACTCATTGCAGGGGCGATCAGCGGGGTGGGGAAGGATGATCTGTTGTCCGATCACTGGGCGCCAATACCCGGATACTGGCACGAACACCCGTTATGTCCGGAAATCGACGAAATCGCCGCTGGCTCATTCAAACGCCGTAATCCGCCCGAGATCAAAGGCACAGGGCACGTTGTCCGATCCCTGGAAGCCGCGCTCTGGGCATTCCACAAAGGCAACGATTTTCGGGAAGGTGCCTTGCTGGCCGTGAACCTCGGCGATGACGCCGACACAACCGGCGCCGTGTATGGGCAGATCGCCGGGGCCTATTACGGGTATGAAGGCATCCCGGCCAAATGGCGCGACATGGTAGCCATGAAGGATGTGATCGTGGATTTTGCAGATAAGTTGATGCATTGATGCAGGGGAAAATCAAGAATTCTTGATCCTTCTAGGGTGATATGTGAAGGTTAACGCGAAACTTTGAAAACCGATTTCAAGCGTTCAGGTCTTCAACTATGGACAAAAACTTGATAAAGAGAGGTGTTGTTGTCTATTTAGACACGAACCCTGGCAAATTGGGAAAGCTCACCGGCAAGACCATGCCGCTCGGCGATCTCATCATGGCTCAGGTTAACTGGGGCGCAAATACCGAGCATCAGAGCATTGAGCACTTGTGCATTCACGAGGACTCGAACGAAGAGGGTATACCCGGCATGCTGGAGCGCTCGGAGTATGGCCGGGTTGAAGACCTTCGCCTTTGCATGACCTATGAGAAGTTGCAGGGCAGTCTTACGGACGTTTTCTATTCCATGGCTGCCGCTCAGATTGATTTCTTGCCACATCAATTTAAGCCGGTTCTGCGATTTGTGGACTCTCCGACAAACCGATTGCTGATTGCTGACGAAGTTGGTTTAGGGAAAACCATTGAAGCGGGCCTAATCTGGCTGGAATGCCAGGCACGGTATGCGGCTCGCCGTTTGCTTGTCATTTGCCCTGCCATGTTATGCCTGAAGTGGCAGCGAGAGTTGCGGGAGAAGTTTCAGCTTGATGTGCATATTGCTGATGTTGATCAACTCACTGATCTGATGGATGAGTTTGATCGAATCGGCGACAAACTGAGTTTCAATGTTATATGCAGTTACAATGCATTGCGGCCCTTAAAGAATGAGCGCGATATTCTGGACGCTTTTGTGAATGGCACGAAGGCTTCTCCCATAGATGATGCGGGGCTATCTGCGCGCGGGCGCTTGTTGAAGCGTATGGCTCAGCGTGACAGTGGGATCCCGTTCATCAATCTGGTGGTATTTGATGAGGCCGCAGTCATGAAGAATACGGGGACATCCACCCATGCGTTGGGCAGAATTGCGTCTAGCGAAAGTGGTGCATGCGTTTGTCTCTCCGCAACGCCAATCCACAACCAATCACGTGACCTTTATGCGCTCTTGAGTTTAGTTGACCCGGACTACTTCCATTCCGAATATATCTTTGATGTGTTGCGCGACAGAAATCACCCTGTCGTCGAATTGAGTAATCGGCTGGCATCCAATCAGTTGCGCAAGGATGACCTGCTGCGTATCGTCGATACTTTGGAGAAATCGGACTACTTTGGGCCTTCATCCATTCTCGCCCAGATTAGGTCGCACATTGAAACTGGCGACATGAATGCAAAGGCCATCGCCGAAATGGCAGGTCTCGCTGAAAAACTAAACCTTTTAAGTAACTACATCTGTCGCACAAGAAAAGTCCAGATTAGTACGAACGGCCGTGTTTTGCGGCGTCCCGTGGTGCTTCAGGTTGCCTATACGGCAGAGGAAATGCGGTTCTATGCGGCCGTTTTGAAGCACATTAGAGATCGGATTCGGCGGCAGGGAATTCAAGCGACGAGTTTCCATACGATGGGTCCGGCTCTTCGAATGGCGAGTTGCATGCCTGTTATGGCTGATTTGCTGAAACGCGGCAGGTGGGGTGGCATTGAGGAATTGATTGAGAGCGAATTAACGGATGCTGATGACAGCATCCTGGTTGATGATGAGGATGATGCAGTTGTTCCTGACTTCTCGCAAAGCATGGCATGGATTCGAGATTATGATTTCGAGGACAATGATAGCAAATATCGTCAACTTCGGTCGCAACTCTTGCATGAAATCGGGCATGACAAGGTCGTGTTGTTCGCCTTTTTTAAAGATACGCTAAAGTATCTGGCGCGCCGCCTGTCGAAAGAAGGGTTCAAGGTCGCGTTGCTGACCGGTGATATCGCTGACCAGCAGGAGCGCGAAAACATAATCTTGAACTTTGAGCAAAGAGACGTGCAGATATTGCTTTGTTCAGAGGTTGCCGCTGAAGGAATTGATCTTCAATTCTGCCATACATTGGTAAATTATGACTTGCCGTGGAATCCGATGAGGGTGGAACAACGCATAGGACGTCTTGATCGTATTGGGCAAAAGGCGAAAGTAATCACCGTTATAAATTTTCAGATAAAGGGGACGGTTGACGGGCTGATCTTTGAGCATCTTTACCGGAAAATCGGCATCTTTGAGCATACAATTGGCGATTTGGAGACAATTCTTGGTCCCGAAATCGCGCGACTGACTTCATGTTTACTTAGTTCTGAACTGACCGATGCGGAAACGGTCAAACAGATACAGCAAATCGCGAGCGCTATCGAAGGGCAGCGCCTTGCTCAAGTAAGCCTCGAGAGGTCTGGAAACGATATGATGGCATTTGCCGACTATCTCGCGGAACAAGTGGGAAATAGCCACAGATTGGGCCGTTACGTCAGACCTTCAGAACTTCGGATATACCTCACTGACTTTTTTGCCCGCGAGTATTCTGGATGTCGTCTGGATTGGGATACCCCGCAATCGGGGTGCGGTACTCTGACTCTTTCTCACCCAGCCGCCGATAGTCTTCAAGCATTTGGACGTCAGGAGAACCTTTCGATTCCCGCCGGGTTGGTCGGCACAATACGGGGGTTTCAGTTTGCGATTGATCCTGAAACATATTCAAGTGTTCGCCGTAAGTTCAGATCTATGGCTTTGGTGAATCACTTACATCCTCTAGTGAAATGGGTTACTAGAATTATTCGCGATAGGGGCGAAACACTCCATCGAATCGCCGGTGTCAGGGTTAGCGATACAGTAATGCCACCCGGGCGGTACTTTTTTCAGGTTCGCCGGGTGGTGTTGAATGGGCTTCATAAGCGTGAACACTTGGTTCATGCTCTATCCTGTCTAAATACAGGCAGGATCATGCACGGCGAGAAAGTGGAACGGCTCATCAACTGTGTTTTAGAGGGAGGGGAAAGTCTCTTTCCAGGGCAGACGACCGGGATGAAAGAGGTATTCCTTGATCTGTCATCTCATCTCAATAACGTCTGTGCCTCAACTATCACGGCCTATGAAGATGAGATGTCCGTCAAGCATCAGGTTCAAGAAGAACAGGCGAAGGCCCACTTTGGGCGTAAAATAGAGACGACAAAAAGGCAGATTGAAAGCATGCAACTTTCAACTGAGTCGCGCGTTCGAGGGTTGGCGTTAGCAGAGAGGAACCTGAAGAGTTACGAGAATGCCCTTGCGGCGAAGCTGGAAGAGATTTCGAAGCGAATGGAAATGCGCGTGACGGCAGAAGATGTCGTATGTGGCATTGTGGAGGTCAATCGGCCATGAGATTCCATTGGCCATGGTTTAGAAAGAACAAGGATCGAACATCTGAGGTGCCAGCCGTGACGGTCACCTTGGCTCCGAACAAGCCTCCACTTGTGGAGAAAGCACTGTTTCGTAAGAGTTATCTGATTATCGCAGGATTTGACTTTGGAACGAGTTTTTCAAAAGTTGTAATTCGCGAACAAGCGCAGAAGATTGCCGAAACGGTAACTTACGGGGATGGACAGTGGTTATTCCCGTCACTTATAGGGTATAAAGACGGGAAACTATTTGCTCCGCTGTGCGCCAATCTGGAAGGTCCATTGCCATATCTGAAGATGCTATTACCACAAGTTCTTGGAAGGCAAGATGATGACGGGGGGGCAATACCCGAGTCGCTCGCAGAGCTTTTGCAAGGACAGAATCAGGTTGAAGTGATGCGAGATCTGCTCGCCTGGTTTTTTGCGAATGTATTGGCCGCAACACGGGAGCACATTTCGAAGCGGTCTCACTGGCAGGACTGGCACGAACTGATTCGGAGAGACAAACTCTTGGCCAACGTGTGCATTCCCGTTGGAATCATGAACGATCGGTCCGCATCAAGCGATTGTTTGCATGATGCATTCTGTCTAGGTTTCCTGCTTTCCAGGAAAGTCTCTCCTTCGATGGATGAGATGTATGGTTTTGCGGATTGGCGGAACGCATGCGCTGACTTGCTTGAAGAAATTACCGAGGTGCGAGATAAGGTATGCTTTACGTTCCCGGAGGTGGCTGCGGGTGTTCAAAGTGTTTTTCGTTCCCCGACGGCGGAGGACGGTTTGTATATCACTATGGATGTTGGGGCCGGCACAGTGGACATGAATGCATTTCGGCGCCATACGGCTCAACGATGGCAGGGCGTCGAGGATCGTCCGAACAATCTTGATTATTATGCTGCCAAAGTGTCTGCGTATGGTGTGGCTCGAATTGCGGAAGCGCAGCATAGAAATCCTTTTGAGCTTCTTTCTCACGTAAACTGGGATCGCGATGCTCAACTTGTCTTGAAGCCGCTCTTGGAAGAAGATCTGGCGCACCGCGTTGCAACGCAGGTGGAGATTTTGTTTGGTGCCGCCAAATTGATGCAAAGGAATCTGGGGAGTGTTGAGGGATCGAAAACGTGGGATTCCTGCAGGGTTTATGCATGGGGTGGGGGCTACGAATATCGTGCGTATCCGCACGCATTGACAGAAGGATTGAAGAATTGCGGCCTCTCAATGGCCACTATGAGGCTTCCAGCCCCCCAGGATCTTTCGCTTCCCATGGGTGCTGACTATCAGCGCCTGTCGATTGCCTATGGGCTCTCGTTCTTCATTGCCGACCTAGGAGTAATCCGCCTCCCGGAAGACGTTCCGGTTGTGGAGCCTGTTGATCATCCGTCGCGCTTTCCTCGGGACCCAAGTGACCAAGGTTATTTTACATCACCAACAGTTGCTGGCGAAAATCCGCTGTACGATTAGATTTAGATCAGTAGTGCGTTGGATCTCAATATCGACCTGAAACTCCGCTAGAAATATTCAGCTCAAGCTTTGCGGTATTCCTTCTGGCACTACCGAGGGCTCCACATATCTGCATTGTCGTGGGTCAACAGTGATGTAAGTCTGGACTTGCTAGGTAAGTTGAGACTTACCGCTTTGCAATGGTCCTCTGTGTTATGTATTGTCATATCATATTACTGCGGTGTACTTTATGAAAAACGGCTCATGTTGGCACGCGAACTGCTTTAGTGAAATGAATATGATAATTTGGACAAGTATATGGAATTGAGCGCCACAAGGCTTCTGCTTATCATGCCGCCGCAGATGGGGTTACTTAACGGCTTTTCACAAGGTCTCATAAGCCTCGCCAACTACGTGAAGTCCCATCTTTCGACGGTTCAAACCGATATCCTTGATCTGAGCACACAGCCGTTCGAGCTTGCGAAGCGCATCGTCGAAAAGAGACTTCCGCCACCCGTAGGAGTCCGCACGGTCGTCGGCATCACGACGACCACCGCAAGTTATCAATCTGCACTTCAGATAACGCGTTGGGTGAGGCAAAACGCCCCCCATGCCACCATTGTTCTTGGCGGACCCCACGCCAGTACTGACCCTGAGGTTATCCTTCGCCACCACTCTGATACCGTCAACGCGATTGTTGTTGGTGAAGGCGAACGGGTGCTTTGCGACCTGTTGCAGAACCAATCCCATTTTGGCGGTGTGCGCGGATTGGCCTATTTGGATGAAAATGACAAGTTCGTATATTCAGGGGATCCTGTCCCATTGACGCAGGCCGAACTTGATGCCATTCCCATCACATATGCTAAAAATGGATTAGTCGGCACTCCCGGTAAGTTTGCCCACACTACCTATGTCTCAGCTCGGGGTTGCCCGCGGGCTTGTGCCTTCTGTGCAGTCGGAAATAGCAGGATTCGTGGAAGGAGCATTCCTGTTGTCATTAGGGATGTGGAGACACTCTTGAAGATGGGGTTCACGCGGATTGCCGTCGAAGATAATTTCTTCGCTCATTCATATCTTCGGGCTGAGGCTATTTGTAAAGCTTTTGCCAAGATTAAATCCAGCCGGAATGGTGCATTCACCTGGGATTGCCAAACACGTGTGGAGTCACTTGCCCGCAAAGGTACAGCAACTCTCATGGCTAAGGCTGGATGCGAGGCCGTGTACGTTGGCGTGGAGTCCCTTAATCATGAGCATCTCAAGTATCTGAACAAGACTCGCACTCCAGCCGCATACATCCGAACTCTCACTGATGTTGTCGTTCCATCACTATTGGACGCGGGTATTGGGTGCTATTTGAATCTCCAATTCGGGCTTCCAGGGGAAACCGAGCAACATGGGCGTACAACTTGTGAAGTCCTCGCATCGCTTGGCCAGTTGGCGGTTGCACGGGGACAGACGATTACGGTCTTTCCGCAACTTCATGTCGTCTATCCCGGGACCGAACATTTCGCGCAGGGCATCGCGGCTGGTTGGTTTCCAAGGGATGTTTTCGAGTCCTTTACGCGTTGGGAGTTCCATCAGGCCCCAGTGCTGCATTGGTTGGGCGAGCATTTTGCGCATGGTACAGGTGGCATCCCGACGGGCATCCTCAAGCCGCAAGCGTTGCGCAGCGGGAACTTTGAGCATGGCGAAGTCGTGGACTCGAAGGCTGTCCTCGGGATCTCAACCGCCCTTCACAAGATCGATCGGATCAAGGGCATCCGTACATTTAATTACGGGGAACACATTGTCGCGGACGGCAGATGATTACGTTCTGAATGTGTGCGGTGTTTTGATGGTCTTCATGGTATAACGGCAGAAAGCAATAGGCAGGGAGTCACAATGAAGAAGTGGATTGCGGTAATTCTAGTCGCAGCAGTTACAGTGGCGGTCGTGACAGTAGCAACACGGGCGAAACGATCGCATGCAGATATGAAGGTCATTGCGATCGCGACGTTGATGTCACATCCGGCTCTGGATTCAGTTGAGGTTAATCTAAAGAAGGAGATTGCGCGACATGGTCTCATCGAAGGGGTGAACCTGCGTTATGTATTGAGGAATGCCAACGGGCAGGTTCAACTCGCCGCCAGCATTGCTTCAGATCTGGCCTCTCAGGAACCGGACCTTATCATTGCTATCACTACTCCCATGGCCCAAGCGGTCGCAAAGGTCGCCCGGTGCCCGGTCGTCTTTGCGGCTGTCACGGATCCTGTCGGAGCTGGTTTGGTCAAATCATTAGATAAGGGTGAGCCGTCTGTTACCGGGACATGTGACGCTTGGCCATATGAGGATCAGCTGAAACTGATTCGACAAGTCACACCCGCGACCAAGAAGCTTGGCGTCCTCTATAACCCGGGCGAAGCCGCATCGCAGTATGGAATCAAAGAAATACGCCGATTGGCCCCCGGATTGGGGTTTGAACTTGTCGAAGGTTCAGTAAGTTCAACAAGCGAAGTATATCCAGTTGCTCAGAATCTCGCAAGTAGGGTCGATGCCCTCTTTCTCTCCAGTGATAACACTGTTATCGG